>NZ_JBTLNE010000029.1:0-48715 GCF_054457435.1 Halovulum sp. GXIMD14793
GTCAGCAGACCACCTCCAAGGGCACGCTCATGCGTCAGATCCAGCCGGAATGAAGACAGGGTCCGGCTGGAGGCGTTGATGACAATCTTGGCCACACGATCCTCATTTTGGCGAAACTCCAGCGTGCCGGACAGCGTCGTCTTGCTATCACGCCCCCGATGCAGCAGCCGCGACAACGACACCCGTGCTTCCTTAACCCAGCCATCGGACGGGATGAAGCTGATGGTGCCAAAGCTCGACAGCGCATATTTGGACTGCATGTACCGCGCGGAAAACTCCCACGGACCATAGGGCAGGCGCAGCCCTGCCTCGATCCGCTGCGTGGCATAATCCCCATCCCGCGTATCAAACGGGAACGTCTCGGTGCCCCGCGAATAGCCAAAGGACCAGGTCTCGTTCAGCCCCAGAAGATGATCCACCGTCACATCAACCGTTCCCGAATAGGTCGACAGGATCGTCTCGTCCTCCGGGTTGGTGGCATCCCGGCGCGATCCGTAATTGTTGGCCCCGACGCGCAAGGTCCAGGGCTTCTTCGCTGTGGCGGTGATATCCAGAACCGACCCGCCCTCAGCCTCACCGGCAGAGATTTCCATCTCTGCCTCATAGGCTGGCATGCGCCGGATCGTATCAAGACCCTGTTCAACCTTGCGCAACTGCACAGGTTCGCCGACCAGACGCGGGAACACGATATGTTGCCAGCGGCGGTTTGGCTTGCCATTGAAGCGGATCGCCTCCAACTGGCCCTCAACCACTGCGATATCCAGCACCCGGTCTGCGATGCTCTGCTCCGGCAGATAGGCCCGTGCGGTGACATAGCCCTTCTCGACATAGGCCAGCGTCACAGCTTCAAGCGCGCCGTTCAGCCCCTCAATGCCAAGGCATTGCCCTTCGAACGGCGCCAGAGCCGTACGGATACCCGCCGCCGACAAAAGCGTCACGCCCGTTGTCTCGATCCGGTCAATCGGCAGGCAGGTCTGGGATATACCCGGCCCGGCCAGACAACAGACGAGCGCGGCGACCGCGCCCGAACGCCTCATTCCTGTGCGGCCTCGGCCACACGTGCCTCTGTCCAGGCACGCGCCTTGTCCTGTGCACCCGCCACAGCCTCGGCCGTCATCCGCGCCTCAAGCTCATCGAGCAACGTGCCCGCCGCAGGCAGCCCCCGCACCACTGCAAGCGAGGCATACATATACGCCGTCTCGTCATCCGGCGCGGCCTTCGAGGCCTCTACCCGCGCATATTCATACATCGCCAAAGCATTGCCGCGATCCGCCGCATTCAGAAGATGCTTCGCCGCCGCTTCCGTATCGCCTCGGCTCAGGTAGTGCTGACCCAGGACATTCAACGCCAGAACAGACCCCTGGCCAGCCGCCTGTTCGATCAGCGCCAGGCCACGTTGTTCATCCTTGTCGATGCCGCGCCCGGCCTGCAGTGCCAGCCCGCAGTTCAACTGACCATCCGGATCACCCGCCGCCGCCGCCGCACATAACAATCGAGTACCCTCGGCATAGTTCCGCAACAGCACCCGGCCTTCATGATACATCAACCCCAGCCGCGCCTGAGCCCGCGAAGACCCCTTCTCGGCCCCAGCCGCATAAAGGTTCGCCGCCCGCATCTCATCCTGTTCGGTGCCAAGCCCCATCTCGAACAACCGCCCAAGATAAAACGCCCCATCCGCCTCACCAGCATCATACGCTTCCGCAAATGCCTGCGCCGCAGACGAAACATCTCCATCATTCAAAAGCGCAAGACCACCAGCAACATCCCCACGCGCAACACTCACAAATAAAACGGCCGCAAAGACCGCTCCAAAACAAACTCTCTTCATAAGAATCCCCACCCAGCAAATAGGTTTGTTTCAGCGGTATTTGCTAAACATCACATCAAACAAAAATGCAAGCAGCAAGCAGACCCGACTGCGACATTAATCACTAGCGCACATCAAACGGATCACATCGATACCACTGTTATCCTTCGGACGGACAACTAAGCATTTCCGGCGGGAATAGGCGTGCACGTAGCCAATAATATTGCCAAACCGCTGGCATGCTCCAACCGGACGACCCGGTTTTCAGGGAGCTGAACAGATCTAAGAACATTCTTGATTGACCCCACTGCCCATTAAGTTAAGTTTGCGCGTGTCAGGGGCGCTGAGAGGCTGAGATGTACCCTTTGAACCTGAACCAGATAATGCTGGCGGAGGGAGACAAGATCAGGCCGTTTCGGGCTGTCGCGTCTTTCTTTGCCTTGAACAAGGAAAGAGCTGATGACACCGAATGCTGCTCTGGAGCAATTGCGTGCGAAGACCCCGCTCGTGCATTGTATAACCAACTATGTTGCCATGAACATCGCCGCGAATGTGACGCTTGCTGCGGGTGCGTCACCGGCCATGATCCACGCCATTGAAGAGGTTGCTGACTTCGCACCGATTGCCGGTGCGCTGACAATCAATATCGGGACGTTGTCCCCTTCCTGGGTCGAAGCCATGAAGGCTGCGGCAACGGCGGCGCGGGGTGCGCGCGTGCCATGGGTGTTCGATCCGGTTGCGCACTTCGCAACGCCGTACAGGGCTCAGACAGCGCAACATCTGCTTGCCCTGCAACCAGATATCGTTCGGGGGAATGCCTCAGAGATCATCGCACTTGCTGGTGGTGCAGGCTCTGGCCAGGGTGCGGACAGCGGTGACAGTGTCGCAGATGCGCAGTCGTCCGCAGAGACATTGGCCCGGAACCAAGGAAGCGTTGTGGCCGTGTCCGGGCCAGAGGATTTCATCACAGACGGCAAGCGCAACGTACTTGTCAGCGGTGGTTCAGCCGTGATGCCTAAGATCACTGCTTTGGGATGTTCACTAACAGCTTTGGTCGGGGCTTATGCCGCTGTTGCGCCAAGCCTGGTTGCCACGATCGCGGCTTTCCTCCACTTTGCTGAGGCCGGTGCTTGGGCTGAACCACGATCTGATGGTCCCGGCAGCTTTCTTGTAGCATTTCTGGATCGATTGCACAGCCTGCAACCAGGTGATCTGAACGAAGCGCGTGTCACATGGATGTAAGACCGGACTCTTTGCGTCTTTATCTTGTCACGGATCCCGGTCTCTGCCCTGGACCTGCCCTGCTTGACACGGTGGCCGCCGCGGTTCGCGGCGGGGTGAGCTTTGTGCAGTTGCGCGACAAGAACGTATCGACCCAGGCACGTGTTGAAGCGGCCCGCGCCCTGAAACAGTGCCTTAAAGATACTGGCGTGCCCCTGGTCATCAATGACGATCTTGAGGCCGCGATCGCGGCTGATGTCGACGGGGTTCATATCGGTCAGGATGATGTAGGGCCGGTCGAGGCCCGCGCGCGTCTGGGTCCCGATCGTATAATCGGATTGTCTTGCGACAGCACAGCGCAGGTGTTGGCCGCCGACCCAAAAGTGATCGACTATCTGGGCCTTGGGACTGTGTTTCCCACAGCGACCAAAACGGATCACAAACCCACGATTGGCCTGTCAGGATTGGCCGAGATGGCGCGTCTGTCCAAGCTGCCTTCCGTCGCCATCGGTGGGCTTAAAGCCAAGCATGCCGCCGCAGTGCTTAAAGCAGGCTGCGACGGCATTGCTGTGGTGTCGGCCATTTGCGGACAGACGGCCCCGGAAGAGGCCGCAAGATCAATGATCCAAGCGCTTAATGGAAACAGGGACATCAACCAATGATCAAGAACGTACTGACCATAGCAGGGTCTGATCCATCCGGTGGCGCAGGCATTCAGGCCGACCTGAAAGCCTTTGCTGCCAATGGGGTGTACGGGATGGCTGCGCTGACGGCGCTAACCGCCCAAAATACGCAAGGTGTCAGCGGGGTCGAACTGATCTCTCCCGGCTTTGTGAAATCCCAGATCGAGATGGTTTTTGCAGACATCCACGTTCATGCGGTGAAGATCGGAATGATTGCCACCGCCGAAATCGCAACTGCGGTGGCCGAGGCCCTTTCAGATCACCGCGATATTCCTATCCTGCTGGACCCGGTGATGGTCGCCAAAGGCGGTGCGCCGCTTTTGCAAGATGATGCGATGGAGGTTTTGCGCACAGCGCTTGTTCCGATGGCAACGCTGATCACACCGAATTTGCCCGAGGCCGCACGCCTCCTGATGACAGAGGAGGCAAGCAGCCGCGATGCGATGGCTGACCAGGCGCGTGCATTGATAACGCTTGGGCCGCAGGCCACCCTCATCAAGGGCGGTCACATGACCACAGACGAAAGCCCCGATGTGCTGTTTGCTGACAATGGTCTGCACTGGTTCGAGGGGAAACGCACCGCAACCAAAAACACCCACGGCACGGGTTGCACGCTGTCATCTGCACTTGCCGCACAGCTGGCGAAAGGGATGTCGGCGCTTGAGGCCGTTGAAAAAGCCAAAGGTTATGTTTCGGGCGCGATTGCCGCCGCCGACGCACTGACCGTTGGGAAAGGCCATGGGCCGGTTCACCACTATTTCGATCTTTGGAAGGACTGAAAATGATCAAAGATATCGACCAACAAACAGTACTCGTTACTGGCGCGGGGCGCGGATTGGGCGCAGCAATCGCAACCGCTTTTGCCCGGGAAGGGGCGCGTGTTGTGATCAACTATCGTCAAAGCAAGGAAGCCGCTGAAGCACTCGCCGCGTCGCTGGGTGACCAGGTCATCGCGCTGCAAGCCGATGTTCAAGATATGGATGCTGTGAAACAGATGGTCTCGCTTGCCACTGAGCAGATGGGACCAATAACAACGGTCGTTCATAACGCGCTGTCGGATTACAGCTTCAACGTAGACGCGCGCGCCACGGTAGAAACCATATCGGCGTCAGAAATGGTAGCTCAGCATAGCACTGCGGTGCTTGGCGCATTGAACGTGATCCAGGCAACTGTTCCGGCCATGGCTGAAGCGCAGTTCGGTCGCGTGATCACCATCGGGACCAACCTTGTCCAGAACCCGGTTGTACCCTACCACGACTACACCTCGGCCAAATCTGCATTGCTTGCTTTGACCCGCACGACTGCCGCAGAGCTTGGCCCCAAAGGCATTACTGTAAACATGGTCTCTGGCGGCTTGTTGCGCAGCACGGATGCAAGCTCGGCCACGCCCCCGGAGGTCTTCGACTATATCGCGGGTGTTACGCCACTACGAACCGTTACCACCCCTGCGGAAGCTGCTGACGCCGTGTTGTTCTTCGCCAGTCCCTGGGCACGGGCGGTAACCGGGCAAAACCTCATTGTGGATGGCGGACTCGTCTTCGGATAGGAAATTCGGGTCCCCAATTCGACGCAACGGAACGCTTGGCGGCATCATTTGAGCACACGCAAGCCTACAGCTTGGGGGTGCTATTGAGACGGCCGATATCATTCACCGTATAATAGTGTGATAAGATGCTTAAGGCCTCCGGCTCTGGTCGAACGGTCTGCCACGCCATCATGGCGACACCCAGCATGCGCGGCATGAGCATGGGCCAAATCTGATCATCCTGCGTTGTAAACTCTGACCAGAAGGCACCCTGCACACCGATAATCTGGTCGGCAAGCGCCGGGTCTGGCGCGGGGTCCCACGACACCGTATCGGGCAAATCAACAAAAGCAGCCCAACTCGCCCCCCAGTCATCCGGGTCGTCGGTATGGGCCATGTCGAGATAGACATGCTGAGCCGGGGTCATGACCACGTCATATCCCGCGCGCGCGGCTTCCAAGCCGGGGCCTTGGCCTGTCCAGCTAAACAGGATCGCGTTGTTGCCAATGCCGCCATTGCACCCTTGCGCTGCTTCTTCCCATGCCGCGGGGCGAAGGCCATTTCCGGCGGCATACGCGGCCAGTTTCTCAATGGTCCAGCCTTGCAGGTCTTGCGTCGTGACAAGGCCGTGCTTGTCCATCAAAGCCTTCGCGCGGGGGCTGTGCATCCAGGTGTCCTCGGGCAACTCATCACAGCCGAGATGCAAGTGCTTGAATGGGAACAGCGCGCCAATTTCATCAACGATTTTTTCGAGTATTTCCCAGGTCCGCGGCATTGCAGGGTTCAGGACATTTGCAGCGTATCCCTGGACCGAGGTTTCGGTGCCCGTGTCATCCGGATCGCGCGTGTCGGGATAAAGGACAGCAAGGGCAAGTGCGTGGGCCGGGGCTTCGATCTCAGGCAATACTTCGATATTCAGCGCAGCCGCATGACGGATGATCTCGCGGACGGTGCCCTGAGAGTAAATTCCACCCTGCACAGGCGCGCCAGCAAAGAGCGCGGGCAGCAACTGCCCCTCGCCACGAAAGGTAAGGTTCTGTGCAAGCTCTGGCAGTGTTTCAAGTGGGATCCGGAACGCCTCATCATCGGCGAAGTGCCAATGAAACCGGTTAAGCTTTAGCATCGCCATCAGGTCAAGCAGGGACGTGATGGTCTGCGGCTCATAGAAATGCCGCGCGGTATCAAGGTGCTGGCCCCGCCAGGCAAATCTGGGCGCATCATAGATTTCGCCACACGGCAGGGGGCCATGGCGCAGCAATGTCAGCAAGGTGATACCCGCATAAAACTGTCCGCCGTAAGATGAGGCAAAGATCGAAATTCGATCTTCATCAATGACGATCCGATAAGCATCTAACGGAAGCGCCTCATGCTTTGTCACCGTTGGATATGTTCCGCGAAAATGCAGGTTCTGACGATCCGCCAGCTCAGCCACTGCGGCCAGTGCGTCACCTGCGATGCTGATGCCGTTAATCTTGATCCGCTCGCCCGTTGCGGCCCAGCGTTCGGGTTGTGGCACGATGGGCAGCAACGCGTGTTCGGGCGGCTCCTTGTGTTCTGGCACATGGCGACCTGCGGGCGTTGCCGAAAGCACGATCACATCGTCGCCGAGGCGCAAATAAGGCCCAAGCGGCATCCAGGCGCGATTTGTTGGCCTGTTCCCGCGGGTATACTGTATCTTAATCGTGTGGGTGCTGCCTGCGGGCATATTTGGCAGAGCGATTTCGGTATAACTACCCACAGCTTTCTGCAACCTGCCGCCGTCGACGGGTGCCATGGGTGCCATTCCGGAAAAGCAGAACACCGCGTCTTCCAGCGCACGGTCTGCGATTAGGGTGCAAATCATAAGGTCACCCTCTATGCGGCAATCATATTGCATGTCAGTCCAATCGCAGTTTAGAGACGAAGTCGTAGACATCCGAGCGGTAGAATCCGCTGGTAAATTCGATAGGCCGCCCGCTTGAAAGATAGGCTGTACGCTCGATTTGCAGCACTGCGGTCCCCTCAGCCAGATCAAGGTGACGCGCGACTGGTCCGGGTGCGTTGACGGCCGTAACGCGTTGCATCGCGCGGGTCAGCGCCTTGCCGCGCGCCCGCAGTACTTCGTAAAGCGAGGTCTGCACCTTGTCGGGCCGTGGCAGCACATCTTCGGGCAGCGAAGAATGCTCAAGCGCCATTGGTACATCATCACCGCGCCGCAGCCGGTGGACCCGGGCCACCCGATGATGAGGCAACAGGCCCAGAACCATCGTCTCGGCAGCAGTCGGGCGGAAGATTCCGTTCGAGAGAACTTCGCTGGTCGAAACGATTCCGCGCGCTTGCAGGTTTTCTGTGAATGACACCAGCGATGACAGTGACTGCTCGAACCGTTCGCCACCACCGCGAACGAAAGAGCCCGCACCCTGGCGTTGTTCGATCAGCCCGTCCAGCACCAGCTCCGCGATTGCCTTGCGCACTGTTACACGGCTGACCTGGGCGAGCGTCGCAATATCACGCTCGGACGGGAGTTGATCGTCGGCAACCAGTGTGCCGGCGGTTATCAAGCCGCTGATATGACGGCGAAGTTGCTTGTAGCGCGGACCGCGGCTCGGCTGAAACCACTTACCCTGATCAAGCTCAGCCATGAAATCCGACAACATGCTCGCCTTTCTTTTGATGGTAACGTGGTATCGTACTTTAATACCAATGCAAACCAATTCTGACGAGTTTCGCCCATGCACTACATATAACCAACTGTAATATATGCAAAAATGAGACACGCAGTAATTTGGTATTATAATGGTAGCACAATTGGACTTTCGCGCTAATCTACTTGGAGCAGATCGATTCGAGACGATCTTGACGGGGGTGGATGATAAAGATGGCAGAAGCATCTGAGAAAGACAGTGCTTTCCCGCTTGCAAGCAAAAAATCCAAAACACTGTCCGAATCTGTCTTTGCATGGCTTTTGATTGGCCCGGCCATGCTGTTCATCGTTGTAATCGTTGCCTGGCCGCTGGCCGAGACCATCCGCCTGTCATTTATGGAAGCCCGGATTGGTGGTGAAAAATACGTGGGCTTCGCAAACTATGAAGACCTGGTCGAAAGCCGCAAATTCCATCAGACCATCGTCCGGACCTTCTATTGGATGTTTCTGTCGGTCGCGCTGAAACTTGTCCTTGGGCTGATCGGCGCAACCTTGCTGAACGCCGCTGTCCCCGGTCGCGGGCTGTTTCGGGTACTTGTGATGCCACCCTGGATTATTCCGATAGCAATCGGGATGATCGGCTGGCTGTGGCTTTATAACGGCTACTTTGGCGTCTTGTCGGGCACGATGATGTCGCTGGGGATCACAGACGCGCCGTTTGAGTTTCTGGCCTACAAAGGCTCAGCTTTCTATTCCGCTATCGTTGCCGATGTATGGGTTGGCACACCCATGGTAACGCTTTTCTTTCTGGCAGCGATGCAGGGTGTCAGCCGGGACCTCTATGAAGCGGCTTGGGTGGATGGTGCAGGTCGCTGGTACCGCTTTCGTCGGATCACGATCCCGCAAATCATGCCAGTGATTGTATCCATGTCGCTTTTGTCGGCGATCTTCACCTTCAACAGTTTTGAGATCATCTGGATCCTGACTGAGGGCGGTCCGCGCGGCGCAACTACCACATTGATTGTGGACACCTACAAGACTGCGATCGGCAACTTCAAGTTCGGAGAAGGCTCTGCACGGGCCGTGATCATTGTGATCCTGCTTGGTCTGTTTTCGATCCTGTATCTTAACGTGCTCAAGTTCGTAAACCGGAAGTACGGAACCAAGTAAGATGATGGACAAATACACAAAGTTGCAGATGGTAGGCATTTATGCTGCGATCACTGTGTTCCTGATCTTTATCCTGCTGCCGTTCTTTGAAATGTTCATGGCGTCCTTGCGCCCACTGGAGCATTTGTTCCGCAGTCCCTACCAGTTCTGGTCAGACGACTTCAGTTTTCAGGCCTATCGGGACATGTGGGAGACGGTGCCGCTTTTGGGACGCTATATCTTCAACTCGGTCTTTATCGCCAGCGCCGTGACTCTGATCACGATGGTTATGGTGGTGCCAGCGGCCTACGCATATGCGCGCCTGGATTTTCCTTTCAAGAACGGCTCGCTTGCCATCTTTCTGGGTGTGAATATGTTTACCGGCGCGGTCCTGTTGATCCCGCTTTATCGCGTTTTGCGTTCCATGGGCTTCCTGAACACCTATTGGGCGATGATCATTCCCGGTGTCGCGTTTCTGATTCCGACCGGCATCTGGCTGTTGCGGTCGTATCTGGAAAAAATCCCGCGTGAACTGGAAGAGGCCGCATATGTCGATGGCGCATCGCGGATGTATACCTTGCGCCGTGTGGTGCTGCCGCTTGCCACGCCGGGTCTGATCGTTGTGGGTACTGCGGTTTTCATAGGTGCATATGCGCAGCAGTTCCTGTTTGCGATCACGTTCAATCAGCAACGAGAGCTGCAACCCCTGCCCGCCGGACTGTTTGAGTTTATCGGCTATCAGGATGTAACCTGGAACCAGATGATGGCCGCTGCCCTGACGGGCATTCTGCCGGTGCTGGTCATCTTTTTTTTCCTGCAAAAATACCTCGTGGCCGGTCTGACGGCTGGTGCGGTCAAAGAATAACCAAAATCCAACAAAGGGAGACTATGATGAAACTCACGAAAATGACACTTGGCGCAGCGCTTTTGTCCTGCGGGGCGGGCATGGCACTTGCAGACGGCGATGCGACCGAGTTGCACTTCATCATGTGCGGTGGCGAAGTTCGCGAGGCTGATCAGGCGGTTGCCGATCAGTTTATGGCCGACAATGAAGGCGTGACCGTCAATCTTGAGGCCGTGCCCTGGGGCACCTGTCAGGACAAGTCCCTGACGTTGGCCGCTGCCGGTGATCCGCCATCCATCGCATATATGGGCTCGCGCACTTTGCAGCAATTGGCCAACAACGATCTGATCGTACCTGCTACAATTGACCCTGAAGCGCCTTACCAGCCTGGTGTTCTGAAAACAGTGACCATTGAGGGCGTGACATGGGGCTACCCCCACGCATTTTCTACCAAGGCGCTTTATATCAATTGTGGGATCATCGAAGCCTCGGGACAGGAATGCGTCGCACCGAAAACATGGGACGAGATGTACACCATGGCCAAAGGTGTCGTGGATAACACCGATGTCGCTGGTGTCGGTCTTGCTGGTAAAGACTTCGACAACACAATGCACCAGTTCCTGAACTACCTCTACTCCAATGGTGGTGCCGTGATCGACCCGAAAACAGGCGAGAACCTGCTCGACAGTCAGCAGACCCGCGAAACGCTGGAATTCTACGGCAAGCTTGCAACCGTCGCCCAGGAAGGCCCGACTGCGTGGGAACGTGACCAGCTGAAGGACCTGTTCAATGATGGCAAGATCGCCATGTATGTGCAGGGCCCATGGGGCTACGGCCAGCATAATGAGGATATCAACCAACTGGTCGCCCGGGTGCCCGCGGGTCCATCCGGTGAAAGCGGTTCGATCCTGATCACAGACTCGATCGTTGTCTTCAAAGGTTCCGGCCACGAAGAGCTGGCGCATGATCTGGCCAAGCGTATCACGTCGGGTGATGCACAATACGACCTCGATAGCTCTTGGGGTCTGACACCGATCTATGACTACGCTGCAATGGGCAAAGAAGATCTTTACTACGCATCCGGCATCTGGCCGAACTTTACCGCATCGATTTCGATCGGCGGCCCAGAGCCAATCGTGGAAGACTTCAAGTCTTTGCAATCCGTCTTCACTAATATGGTGCAGGGGATCATCCTTCAGGATGACACCGTGGACAATCTGGTAACGATCGCAGCCGAAGAGCTGGACGAAGCCCTTTAGTAAGCCCCCGACCCCGGGTGGCCTGACTTTGGGTTGCCCGGGGATTTTATTTATCCACCAGTACAGAACGGTTTGACGGACAAATGGCGACGCTTTCCCTAGATGCCATCAACAAATCATTTGGCGCCGCCAAGGTGCTGCATGACATCAGCCTTGCGATTGATGACAAAGAATTCGTTGTCTTTGTCGGGCCATCGGGTTGCGGCAAGTCAACCTTGTTACGGATCATCGCTGGTCTTGAAGAGGCCACAGACGGGTCTATCCTGATCGGCGGCGAAGATGTCAGCAAAGCACCACCGGTTGAGCGCGGCATATCGATGGTATTCCAGTCCTATGCGCTTTATCCGCATCTGAGCGTCTATGAAAACATCGCTTTCCCGCTGCGCGTTCAAAAACTTGCCAAGGCGGATTTGGATGCACGTGTCCAACGCGCCGCCAATATCCTGCAACTGACAGATAAGCTGTTCCTTAAGCCTGGCCAGCTTTCCGGTGGGCAGCGCCAGCGCGTGGCAATCGGCCGCTCTATTGTGCGCAACCCCAAGGTATTCCTGTTTGACGAGCCGCTATCCAATCTGGATGCGGCCCTGCGCAGCGACATGCGCGTAGAGCTTAGTCAGCTGCATCGCAGCCTTGATGCCACCATGGTCTACGTGACCCACGATCAAGTAGAGGCGATGACAATGGCCGACCGGATTGTCGTCCTGAATGCCGGGCGTGTTGAGCAATTCGGTAGCCCCATGGAACTCTACCATCATCCCAGGACCAAGTTTGTGGCCAAGTTCATTGGCCAACCCAACATGAACCTGATCCCAGCCACAATCGAGGCCGTCGATCCCACTGGGGTCAAGGTGGCGCTAAGCGGTGGCCATCAAATGGTGCTGCCCGTGGACAGCAGTACCGCAGCAGTTGGTGATCAGGTCGAGGTCGGCATCCGGCCAGAGCATGTGCAGATAGGTGGCAACGGATTTGAGATTTCGGTCAACGTGCTTGAGCGGCTTGGCGGTGTATCAATTACCTATGGCACCATCGGCGATGGTACGCGTTTCTGCGCATCCCTGCCCGGGGATGCAAGGATCACGGAAGGCGCGCCCATAACGCTCGAGGTGCCGCCGGAAGCCTGTCACGTTTTTGATGCTGCTGGCGACGTATTACGCCGCAAGTCCAACCCTGAAGTTTTCGCCTAAGGACCAAGTTATGAAAATTGCTACAGCAGGTATCGGATTGCGGGCCGCGCATATCCTTTCAATCGTGAAAGAAGCAATGCCAGAGGCAAAGTTGGTAGGTTACTACGATCCGAATTCGACGCTGACGCTGGGTATGGGCGGCCCCACGCTCAGCGAAGAAGATGTCATGTCGCTGATACCTGATCAGGTTTTCCCCGGATATCCCGACGTGCCCAAGATCAAGCAGCTGCAAATGGGCTTTGCCGCTTGCGCTAAAATGCGCCGCGAGACGCCGCGCTTTGATGACCTGGAACAGATGTTGGCCGAGACCAAGCCTGACCTTTTCTTTGTCGGTTCCCCTAACTGCTTTCACCTTGAGCATATCAAGATTGGCCTGAAGGCTGGTGTGCGCATCTTTGCCGAAAAGCCAGTCGTGACCACAAAAGAAGAAACGATGGAGTTGGCCGAACTTCTGGCGGAGCATGGCACAGATCGTGTGATGGTTGGGTTGGTGCTGCGATATTCCCAGCATGCAGTTGATCTGCGTGCGGTCCTGGACGACCTCGGGCCGATCGTCTCGCTTGAGGCGAACGAGCATATTGCCCCTTATCACGGTGCATTCTTCATGCGTGACTGGCGGCGGATGGTATCCTGGTCGGGCGGTTTCATGTTGGAAAAATGCTGCCATGACCTCGATATTTACAACATGGTGACAGGTTCGCGTCCGACAAAGGTCGCAAGCTTTGGCGGACGCAAATCTTTTGTTCCGGCCAATTCGCCCAGTGAGAACATCGAAAACGAAATCATGCACCACAAATCCTCGGTCTGGAATGCGATTGACGACGCCTTCCATTCGGATGGCGATATCATCGACTTTCAGACGGCACTTTTGCAGTACGAGAGTGGCGCGTCGCTTACGTTTCATACCAACCTGAATGTTCCGGACGAACATCGCCGCTTTTGCGTGATGGGCACGCATGGCATGGCTGAGGGTGATTTTGTCCGCGGCTATTTGAAGGCCACCGCCCGTGATGGGTCTGTGATAGCCGATCATGACTATACGCAGATGGACGAGGCGCGGGCGTCTTCGCACTATGGCGCTGATCACATGATGGTCGATGACATCGTCGCCTTTCTGCGTGGGGAGACCGACAGCCTGCCAGTGGGCGTGGTCGATGCCCTTGAGGCGGGGCTTGTTGCCATGGCGCTGGATGAGGCGCGGATCAGCGGCGGGATCGTCGACCTTAGCGAAACCTGGCGCGAGTTTGACCAATATGGGCTGAGAGCATGACGCACGAAAACAAAACGCCTGGCAGCCTGATGGCCAGGGAGGCTGCGCAAAGCCTTCAGGTGTTTGCCGCATCTGCGACCCAATCGGCGCCAGCAGGTATTCAGTTACCCAAAGCGATCTATACCATCGCGCGCGGCTCATCCGATGCTGCAGCGAATATCCTGTCCTATGAATTCATGCGTGAGCTTGCTGTCCCAATGACCTCTTTGCCGCCGTCTGTGTTTTCGCTGGGCAAAGGCATTGCCATGGAGGGAACGGCGGCCCTGGTCATCAGCCAATCGGGGGCAAGCCATGACCTTGTCCTATCAGCCAAAGGGGCGGCGAGGGCAGGCGCGACGGTGCTGGCCCTGACGAATCAACCCGGCAGTGCCGTGGAAGATGCAGCGGACGTGACGCTGTCGGGCGGTGCCGGACCAGAGCTGGCGGTTCCAGCAACCAAATCCGTGATCGGGTCGGTGGCTGCGGGCATGGCTTTGCTGGCCAGCTTCAAGCCATCCTATCATGAAAAGGCGCAGGTGGCGGCCCGCGCACTTGCCAAGATGCCTTTGCAGCATCCCCGGGCAACTGAATTGCAATCATCGTTTGAGCGCGCACGTCATGTCTATGTGATCGGACGTGATACCGGGTATGGGGCCGCACATGAGATTGCGCTGAAACTCAAAGAATGTTGCACGATCCATGCCGAGGCCTATTCAAGCTCAGAGGTGTTGCATGGCCCGTTGCAGCTGGCGACCAAACCGCTGATGGTTCTGATGCTGGATACCGGGCTTGCTGAAATACAGGACAGCCTCAACCAGGCAGAAGCGCGGTTCAGGCAAGCAGGGTGCGATGTACAGCGCATTCGCGTTAGCGATGTCGGATTGGATGACATTGCGCCTGCCGCAGCTGCCGCCGCTTTGCTTGCCATGATGTATCCCGTCATCCTTAGCACCGGACTGGCATTGGGGCTGGACCCCGACGCGCCCGAAACCCTTTCCAAGGTCACGCAGACAACATGACAGATGACTTGCATAAATGGGCAACATGGCAGGAGATCCACCGCCAGCCTGACATCTGGCGCGGCTGGGCGACCAAGCTGGACGTCGCCGGTTTGCGGGCCTGGATCGCTGCCCAGACTTTTGACGAGGTCTGGTTCTGCGGCGCAGGCACCAGCGCCTATATCGGGGATATTCTTGCGGCGTCGATCAGGGGAGTGCGCGCGATCCCGACGACCGATATTGTCGCCAGCCCTGCGCATCTGTTGTCAGGTGTCCGGCCACTGGTGGTCAGTTTTGGACGTTCGGGCAACAGCACGGAAAGCATCGGCACCCTTGATGCCCTTGATGTGTTGGCCCCCGATGCGCCGCGCCTGAACATCACCTGCAACAAAGATGGCGCGTTGGCCACTCGTGGTTCAAAGGCACCAACGCAAGTGATCGTGCTGCCCGGCGCGACCCATGATGCGGGTTTTGCCATGACGTCGAGCTTTTCAACGATGTTGCTGACCGCGTTAGCGCTTTTTGATACCCCCTGCGACCTGCCGCGACGTCTGGGCCAACTGGCGGATCAGCTTCAGCGCCTGCTGCCGGTTTTTGCATCCGCAAAACGTCCTGAGCGGGCCGTTTATGTAGGCTCCGGCCCCCTTACCTTTGCTGCTCGCGAAGCGGCTTTGAAGGTCATGGAACTGTCGGCCGGACAAATCCCGGCGCTGTGGGACAGCACGCTGGGTTTCAGGCATGGACCGAAGTCCTTTGTCACCGATGCAGCCAATGTCACTGTCTTTCTAAGCCCGGATGAGCCAGCGCATTCATATGACAGCGATCTGATCGCCGAATTACAGACCCAGTTCCCGAATTCGCATGTGCAGAGCATCGGACCGGGCGGTGATATTGACCTATCCTTGCCGTTTGGAGCAGCATGGGCTGCCCCGCTTTTCGTTGCATCTGCGCAGGTACAAGGCGTAATCTGGGCGCATGAGCTTGGTCTGAATGTGGATGATCCGTTTACCGGTCAAGGAACACTAAGCCGGGTTGTCTCGGGCGTGAAGCTTTACCCGGTGACCGCATGACAGCGGTTGGTATAGATCTGGGCGGCACAAAGATCGAAACGCAGATCTTTGATGACGCATGGTCGGTCGTAGCGCGCCAGCGGAACGATACGCCCCGCAGCTACCCTGACCTGCTGAGGGCTGTTGTCGAACAGATCAAATGGGGTATCGCGCAGGCCGGCGCAGATGCTCCGGTTGGCATTGGTGCCGCAGGTTTGGTCAATCCTTTGGACGGATTGGCTTCAACAGCCAATCTTGTTGCGACAGGCCAGCCCTTTCCGAAGGATATTGCCGATGCCGCGGGGCACCCGATCACCTATATGAACGATTGCAGAGCGCTGGCGCTGTCCGAGGCGGTTTTCGGGCTGGGTAAGGGGTATCGCACCGTCATGGCTCTGATCCTCGGGACAGGAGTTGGCGGTGGCATCTGCGTTGATCAAAGGCTTTTGCAAGGCCCGACCCTGACAGGTGGGGAGTTCGGCCACATCTCTGCACCTGCACATCTGGTTGTCCAGCATGGTTTGCCAGTGATGCAATGCGGCTGCGGACGGATAGGATGCATTGAGGCCTATGTCTCCGGGCCGGGACTGACACGCCTAGCAAAGCACATTACCGGGCAGGATGTCACACCTCCTCAGATTGCGGCTGAGCGTAAGGGCGCAATGGCAAAGGTCTGGCATATCTGGTGCGCGCTGACGGCGGATTTGCTGCATGCGCTGACAATGACTGTCGATCCTGATCTGATCGTGCTGGGCGGTGGACTGACGAAAATCGATGGTTTGACACAGGACCTGACGCATGCGGCGCAGCAAGCGCAACTTGCCGGGTTTGCGACGCCTGCCCTAGCCTTGGCTGAGGGTGGTGACACAAGCGGTGCGCGCGGTGCGGCTTATGCCGCCTGGCAGGAACAGCAAGATGACTGAAGTTTTGCGCGAAGTCATCAGGCGCAATCGCGCTGGCCAGCCTGTCGCAATACCATCTGTATGCTCTGCGCAACCCGACGTGCTGCGCGCCTCCATGGCGCTGGCCCAACGCCTGGATCGCCAGATCGTGATCGAGGCGACATCAAATCAGGTCAATCAGGAGGGCGGTTATACCGGCATGACGCCCACTGATTTCATTCAGTTCGTCAATGCTCTTGCCGACAACAGTGGTACAGATCGTGCACGACTGATTTTTGGGGGTGACCACCTTGGACCGCAGGCATGGCGCGCACTTGACGCCGACGCCGCGATGGCCAAGGCGGATGTCTTGGTGCGTGATTACGTGGCTGCAGGGTTCGGAAAGATACACCTGGACTGCTCGGAAGGATGCGCCGGAGAGCCCGCGCAATTGGGCGATGAGGTCACGGCAGCCCGCTCCGCCCGATTGGCACGGGTCTGCTGCGACGAAACCGCCGATCTGCTTTTTGTCGTAGGCACCGAAGTGCCGCCCCCGGGGGGGGCGCGTGTTGATGAAGATGGTGACATTCCACCGACATCGCCCAATGCCGCACGACAAACGCTGGCAGCGCATGATGCGGCATTTGAAGACATGGCCGAAAAAATTGGCGGCCTAGTGGTACAGCCGGGTGTTGAGTTCAGTCCGACCGCAGTGCATGCGCTGCCGATGGACCGGGACCCGGGTTTGATCAATGCCTTGCAGCAACACCCTGATGTCTGTCTTGAGGCGCATTCGACCGACTATCAGGACCCGGCCGTTTACCCGCGCCTTGCCCAACTCGGTTTCGCGTTCCAAAAGGTCGGCCCGGCCCTGACATTTGCTTATCGCAAGGCGCTTTATGCACTAGACCGACTGCGCGATGACAAAGGCGCCCTGCAGGCGACGATGGAGGCGGTGATGACAAACGATCCCTCTATGTGGCAGGGCCACTACCAAGGCGACGCAGAAGCACTCTATAGCCAGCGTCACTTTGGATTGGCTGATCGCATTCGCTATTATTGGCCCCAGGCAAAGGCAAAAGCAGCCGTGCGCGATCTGCTGGCTGCGTTTACGCGCCCAATTGCAGACACAGACCTTGCACGCGTTTTCGATACCGCTGTCCTTGATCGGGTCGACGCCCTGCAAGGGACACAGGCTCAGCGTTTGATTGACGCGCAAATCGAATGCGCATTGGCCCCCTATTTCTTTGAGAAGACAGTATGACAGAGACATGGATCGCTGCAGAGCAGTTGTTTGACGGCCAGACCCTGAAAACGGGCCATGCCATCCGCATTGTTGATAACCGCGTGGTGGAGGTTGCGCCTGCGCCAGGCACCGCCCCCGTGATCAAGGGATGCCTGACCCCAGGATTTGTCGATTTGCAAGTGAATGGCGGTGGCGGTGTGATGCTGAACACAACCCCAACAAGGGAAGGTATGGCGGCCATTGCCGCTGCGCACCGGCGCTTTGGCACTGTCGCCATAATGCCAACGGTCATTACCGATGCCCCTGACGTACTCGACCGCGCGGCCGAGGCGGCGATTGAAGCGCGGCATGATAAAGGGATCGTGGGGCTACATATCGAGGGGCCACATATCTCCGCCCCGCGCCGGGGCACCCATAGCGGCGACTACATTCGCAAGCTTGATGACCGGACAATGGATCTGGTTGCGCGCCTGCGGCTTCACAGCATTGCCGTGATGATCACCGTCGCCCCAGAGTCGGCGACGAATGAACAGATCGCAAAGCTATCTGACATGGGGGCTGTCGTCTCCATCGGGCACACGGATGCTGGCGCAGATGTGGTTGAAGCCGCAATCGCGGCTGGGGCGATATGTGCCACACATCTTTTCAATGCGATGTCACAGATGATGGGCCGTGAGCCCGGCGCTGTTGGGGCCGTCATCAATTCACACCTAAAAGCCGGCATCATTTGTGACGGACATCATGTTGATGACAGGATGATCGCCCTGGCATTGCGGGCGCGCCCGGCCAAAGATCTGATGTTTCTGGTTTCCGATTCAATGGCAACCGTTGGCGGCCCCGAACACTTTGATCTTTATGGTCAGGAGGTGCACCTTGAAAATGGCTGTCTGATCAACACGGAAGGCAGCCTTGCGGGCGCGCACATCACTCAGGCCCAAGGCGTTGCGCGATTGGCAAATCATATCGGCATCACGCTGGAAGACGCGCTTCGGATGGCCATAACAATTCCCGCGAAGGTCGTCGGGCAAACTCAGCTGGCAGATATTGTCGGGCGTGATCCGCTTGATCTTTTTGTCATGTCTGAAAATCTGAGCAAGACGTCACCGTTGCAAATGACGTCTCTTAGCTCTCACCAATAACCTTAAGCTGTGCTGAGGCAGACTAACCTTGCTGCTCCGCAAGCCCGTCGCGAACTGCTGTGCAACATTCGCTCGTTGTTCGTGCGAAAAGGTGATCTCTTTCCGATTACGCTTAGGCGAAGAGATTTTTGTGCGTGTCCCTCAGGACATTCTTTTGCACTTTGCCCATCGTATTGCGTGGCAGGCTCGGCACCACGAGTAACTCACGAGGATGTTTAAAACGGGCAAGTGATGCTGACGCAGCGGCTTTCACCTGCTCCAGATCAAGCGGCTCGCCTTCTGCCGCTACGATCAGCCCCACTACGGTTTCACCAAAGTCAGCATGCGGAACGCCAATAACCGCACTTTCCAGGACCCCCGGCTGCGCATCGAGTACAAGCTCAATTTCCTTTGGGTAGATATTATATCCGCCAGAGATGATCAGATCCTTGTGGCGACCAACGATGTGAACATAGCCATCCTCATCAGTCTTGCCGAGGTCACCTGTGATGAAAAAGCCGTTGTCGCGCAGCTCGGCCGCGGTCTTTTCAGGCATTTGCCAATAGCCCTTAAAGACGTTGGGACCACGCACCTCGATTTGTCCCACTTTGCCTGCTGGTAGTTCCTCGCCGGTCTCTGGGTCCGTGATCTTGATCTCGACACCAGGGAGCGGCAGGCCGACGGTTCCGGCGCGGCGCTCTCCGTCATATGGGTTTGACGTGTTCATGTTCGTTTCCGTCATGCCGTAGCGTTCCAGGATGCGGTGGCCTGTCCGGGCTTCGAACTGGATATGTGTTTCTGCCAAAAGCGGCGCACTTCCCGACACGAACAGCCGCATGTGATCCACAAGGTCTTTTGTGAAACGTTCATCATCCAGCAACCTTGTATAGAAGGTCGGAACCCCCATCATGGCCGTGGACTTTGGCAACAACGCGATAATCTGATCCTGGTCGAACTTGGGTAAGAAGATCATGGAACCGCCACTGGCCAGCGTAACGTTGGTTGCTACGAACAGCCCGTGGGTGTGAAAAATCGGCAAGGCATGAAGCAGCACATCATTTGACTGAAATTGCCAGTAACGGGCCAATGTCTGCGCGTTAGACAAAAGGTTTCCCTGCGTCAGCATCGCACCTTTTGACCGGCCCGTTGTTCCGGATGTGTAAAGGAATGCGGCAAGATCGTCTTCGGTGCGCTCTACCGTAGGAAACTCGTTTGGTTTGGTATTGGAGAGTTCTAAAAATGTGCCCGTTCCATCCCCGTCCATTGAGTATATCTGTGCCCCGAGCGGACCCGCGATCGCACCAAGTGTCGCTAGATCTGAACTATCGCACATGACCAGCTTTGCACCGCTGTCATTGATGAAATAGGACAGCTCGTCGGCGGTGTACGCCGTGTTCAGCGGCAGAAAGACCACGCCGGTCTGTACACAGGCGGCATAGAGCGCCAAAGCTTCCGGAGACTTTTGAACTTGCGCCGCCAGGCGATTACCGGGCTTCAGCCCCGCATCTGCAAGTGCATGAGAAAACCGCGCAGCCATTGCAAGGAGGTCTGCATGTGTCAGCACAACACCGCTTGGCAATTGAAGGAACGGTGATGGCTGGTTTGCATGTTTTCCAAACAATGCATCATAGAGCGGGTTCGTCATTGACCTTTCTCCTCGGCGACAAGTTTCTTTCCATTCGCGTTCATAGTGCGGATTTCCGAGGATGCGGAAATTTTACCCGTCATGGCAAAACGCTCGTGGTTTTGCGAGACGTTCCCAAGGTCATAAAGATAGTTGACCATGACCCCGCTGGATTGCTTCATGCCGTTCTTTGACACATCCGCCGATGCGTGAACCTTATGGATCTGAGCGCCATTCCCTAGATGGAAACGGGCTACAGGATCAAGTGGGACACCACTGTCACGTTTTGCCTCCAGTAAGTAATGTGCGGCCAGGTTGCGCATGCGGTCCGTTTCATCCGGTCTGGGCTCAATCTTGTTCTCTGCGAGCCAGGCGTTGAAACTAGGCATGGGCGAAAGCGTGACAAAGGTTTTCAGGCCGGGCAATTCCAATGAGAGATCAACAGCGACCTGCTTGATCAACGAATTGCCAAACGAAATGTTGGCGAGACCAGCCTGACAGTTGGATATCGAATAAAACACGGCCGTGTCGGCCTCATCAGCCTGCAGGCCATCGCGCTTCTCCGACAGAAGATCCTGAACCAAACTTGGAATTCCTTTGGTCAAAGCGACCTCGACGAAAATCAGCGGTTCATTCGCCATTGCCGGGTGGAAGAATGCGAAACAGCGGCGGTCCTCTGGTTCAAGTCGCCGCCTTAGATCGTCCCAACTATCGATGGCATGGACAGCCTCGTAGGCAATGATCTTTTCCAGTATGTGTGCCGGGCTCTCCCAGTTGATTGGGCGCAGCACCAGAAAACCCCGATTAAACCAGGAACTGAACAGGTGCTGAAAATCTAAATCCAATGCAGCCAGCGACGGGTCCTCTTTGGTGTATTTCAGTAACTGCGCGCGCATCGCGACCAACTCACCAGTGGCTTGCGGCACCCGGTTAAGCCGTCTGATAAGTTCCTGCCGTTTTGGCTCGGCGGCTTCTGCAAATCGTTGATAGGTTTTCCGGGACGGGCTTTCCTCATGGTCCGCCAGGGCTTGACGAACCGCCGCTGGTTCAAAGTCCATAGCCTTTGCAAGGTGGTCAAAGAATGCCTTCCGTTGCCCGTCATCCATATCGCCGAAACGGTCCAGTATCAGGCGGCCGAGCGTTTGACCGGACATTTCCCCATCCGTGCCTACCAAAGCATCAGCAAGCTCTTCTGTGGACCGAGCATCAACCGTTGCAGGACTGGCAATCCGTATACGACGCTCAAAAACCGTCGAAAGGAGGTCGGCGAGCATTGTCACAATGAGACTCCCATAACAGCGTTAGGAAGCCATGTTGCGATGCCGGGCAACACGCACAAGAGGATAATAGCCACAATCATGCAGGCCACGAAAGGCAGCGATCCACGCAGGATCGTCTTCAACGAAATGTCCGGCGCAATGCCATTTATCACGTAGAGGTTAAGCCCAACAGGTGGGGAGATCAGCCCGATCTCCATGTTTATGGTCAGGACAACAGCAAACCAGATGGGATCAAACCCGGCCGTCTCTATGATCGGCAGTAGGATCGGCGCGGCCATCAGGATCACGGCGACCGGCGGCAGAAAAAATCCGGCTATCAGAAGAAAAACATTGATTGCGCCCATCAGAACCCAGCGGTTCACGTCAAGCGTGCCAATCCATTCAGCAATCGACTGCGTGATGGACAAAGACGACAACATATAGCTGAAGACGCCAGCCGCAGCGATGATGAAAAGGATCATCACGCTTTCTTTGGTGCTGTCACGAAGAACGATCCAAAGATCGGCAGGATGCCATAGCCTGTAGATCACCATCGCAACCGCAAGACAAAGCAAAGCACCGATAGCGGCGGTCTCGGAGGGCGTCGCTATCCCGCCATACATTGTATAGAGAACCCCAAGGATAATCGCGAGGAACGGCAGAACCCGCGGCAGGATTTCAAATTTCTCGCGCCAGGAATAGCGCTTTGGATTTAGGACGGCTGTGTCACCCGACTTCCAGGTCGCATAGAGGGACCAAGCCATAAACAGTACGACCAGCAGCAGGCCGGGGAATACCCCTGCCAGGAACAAACGACCGATGGAGGTTTCGGTCGCGATGCCATAGACGATCATGGTGACGGATGGCGGGATCAGAATTCCCAGCGTACCGCCCGCAGCAATCGAGCCAGACGCAATCGCGTCCGGATAGCCGCGTTTGCGCATCTCGGGAATGCCCATTTTGCCGATGGCAGCACAGGTCGCCGGGGATGAGCCGGACATAGCCGAGAACAGGGCGCAGGCGCCGAGGTTAGAAATGACCAGCCCACCGGGAACCCGCGTCAGCCAGCGTTCCAAAGCCTCATAAAGGTCCGCCCCTGCCCGAGTTGAGGCGATAGATGCGCCCATCATTATGAACATCGGGATAGAGAGCAGCGCGAAGTTATCAAGCTTGCCGAACAGAAGTTCCGGCATCAACTCCAACGACCTTACCCCGTCAAAGACCAGCAGAAACCCCGCTGATACGATAAGCAGGCCGAGCGCCACAGACACGCCAGAGAACAGAACAAAGATTGTCGCGACAGCAACAATCGCGCCAAGCAGGATCGGGTCCATCAGGCGTCCTCCAATCCGAAAGGCTTATCCACACCGATAATCACGGCAACGAGGTCAGCAATGAGTTGCAAAAGAAACAGGCCAAATCCGATCGGGATCGCGAGATAAGGGATCCAAAGCCGAACCCCCCACACCGTGTCCGAGCGCCACCCTTTCTCCCAGGCGACGTGCCAATAGTCGAAACCGTACAACAGCATAAGTGCGACGATCAGGATAGAGACTGACAGGGTGATACACGCCAATACCATCCGGGCTTTTGGTGGCAATGCCAGGGGAACCAGGTCCACATTCACATGCCCACGAAGTCGCTGGACATAGGACAGACCTATCAGCGTGGCAGCTACAACAAGATATATAACCGCTTCGGTCTGCCACACGGTGGACCCATTCATCACGAAGCGGATAAAAATCATCTGGCAAGTGATGACGACGGCGGCAACAATCATGCCAGCCGAGCACCACCCTGCGAGGGTTGATACGACGGCAACGAAGCGCAAAAATGGGTTGCTGCCGACATGCGCAACAGTGGCATTGCTCTGGCCAGCCATGGCGGCCTCCCGGTTCTTTGGGGTGGGACGAAGTGGTGGGGCGACTGTGCGCCGCCCCAATCAGGTCATCACTCTACAGAAAGAGCGAGATCCAGGAGTGCTTGCCCGCCAGGCGTTTCCTCTACAAAGGCTTTGTAGGACGTCTCTTGTGCAAGCGCGCGCCAGGCATCAAATTCTTCCTGGCTCATTTCCGCAATCTCTACACCGTTGTCAGCAAATACCTTTGCCGAAGCGGCGTCCTGCTTCTTCGCTTCTTCCAGATAGAAAGCCTCTGCCTTTTGGGCAGCGGCCAGCAATGCCGCCTGTTGGTCTGCATTCAAACCATCGAATGTCGATTTGTTCATCAACAGCGGCTGATACATGAACCACAGAGCGAAATCGCCTGCGGGCGTATAGCACGATACCTGTTCATAGATGCGATAGCTGACGAACGACGATGACGACGTATTGGCCGCCGTCAAAACACCGGTTTGCATAGCGTTGTATATTTCGGAGGAGGCCATCGAAGCAATCGAGGCACCTGCGCCAGCCAGCATCTGTTCAAAAGCCTTACCCGCCGCACGTGTTTGCTGGCCCTTAACATCTTCGGGTGACGTAATGCACTTGTCTTTTCCAACGAAGCCGCCTGCCAGATAGCCATGCACCAGCACCATCACGTCGTCACTGGCCATGATCTCCTCGATCTGGCCCATGAATTCGCTCTCGTTCAGGCGTGCGGCATGATCATGGTTTTTTACGAGGCCAGGCATCAGTGTCAGGTTATAGGCGGGCTGCTGCCCACCGGCGTAACTGAGCGGGAACACCGTCATGTCCAACTGACCACGGCTTAGTGGCTTGTACTGCTCGCGGGGCTTGAAGAGTGATTTCGAAGGGAAAATCTTGATATTCAGGTCTACGCCGGCTGCTGCGACTTCATCAGCGACCATTTGTGCGACCTGATGGCGAACATCCGCTGTTGACCATTGATGCGACAGACGAAGCTCGGCCGCGCCGGCTGCAATTGAACCAGTCAAAAGTGTGGCTGACGCGATGGTGACGGTGAATTTCATGTTCATTTTTTCCTCCCAGAATATCCCGATTTATCCATCGGGTCTCATATCTGATCGCAAACTTTGCGTTGTAGGTCAACAATCTTGTATACAAGGATGAGATTCTTGCGTGCTTAATTCGGGGGTGCTATCTGAAGAATATGGAGCAAAAGCGATCCGACATAATTGCCCAGCAGATTGAAGAGCTGATTTTCGATGGCACGTTCAGTGACGGCGAGCGGCTTGATGAGGTTCAACTGTCGGAGAGGTTTGCAGTCTCAAGAACCCCTATTCGCGAAGCATTTCTTAGACTGGCACAGTCTGGACTGGTGGAGCATTTCCCAAGGCGGGGTGTCTTTGTAAGGCAGCCAGGGCCAATCGAGCTGATGGATATGTTCGAAGTCATGGCCGAACTTGAAGCGGCCTGCGCCCGTTTGGCAGCGTCACGGATATCGGATGCGGCCATCAGGGAACTGAACGAGACGAACGAACGGTGCAATGCAGCGGTATCGGAAAACGACACCGAGGAATACTACCGCGAGAACGAGCACTTTCACGCCATTCTGTACCGCGAGTCGGGGAACAATTTTCTTGAACAGGAATGCCTTCGTCTTCAGCGCAGGCTTCAGCCCTTTCGCCGCACACAATTGCGATGGAGAGGCCGCCTAAAGCAATCAATGCGCGAGCATGAGCAGATTGTCTTGGCCCTTGAGGAAGGGGACGGGCCCAAGGCAGCCGAGGCCATTCGCAGTCATATCGCCGTGCAGGGTGAAAAGTTCCACCAGCTTATGGCGAGCTTAAAGACTGCAGCAGAGTAGACGGTTTTTTGCACCGTCAACGACTGCGCAGGCAAAAACCAAGACTTCCGATGCAACGGGCATCCCCCAGAAGACCCTAAACTCAGGGAGTCATGCGAGCCAGTCTTGCTGCAGCTCGGGCAAGGGGATCGCATTCAGAAGCGTTCTTGTATACCCGGCCTCAGGCTGATCAAACAGGGATTTGGTGGCGCGATGCTCGACGATTTCGCCATGGTGCAGCACCAGGGTGCGTGTGCACAAACGCCGGATCACCGATAAATCATGGCTGACGAATGCAAGGGTCAGCCCAAGCTCTGCCACCAGACGTTCCAGTAGCGTCAGGATTTGCGCCTGCGATGAAACATCAAGGCCAGATACGATCTCATCTGCCAGAATAAATTCAGGTTCAGTTGCGATGGCGCGACCGATGCCTACACGCTGACGCTGCCCCCCCGATAGTTCATGCGGATAACGATGCCGGAAGGCTTGCGGTAAACCAACATGCTCAAGGGCCTGCCCAACCCTGTCCGGCACGTTGTCAAACCCATGCAGCTTGAGCGGGCCTGCAATGATCTGGCCGACAGTTTGCCGGGGATTTAGCGATGACATCGGATCCTGAAAGATCATCTGGAACCTTTTGCGCAACGGGCGCAGGCTGGTTTCCGGCAGATGGGTGATATCCACCCCATCGAACCGGATCGTTCCGCTGGACGGCTCGAGCAGTCGCACGAGCGCGCGGCCCAGGGTTGACTTACCCGAGCCAGAGCCGCCGACAATGCCCAAAACCTCGCCGCGACCTATGTCGAAGGTCAGGCCTTTCAGAATTTCAATCTCGGGTGCGGCCCCCAGCAAAGGTTTGCGGGCCATGTCAGGAAATGACAGACGCAGATCGCTTATCTGATAAAGAGGCGTCATCGCTTATCCGCCCGGTCTTCGGCTGCAAGCATCGCTTGTAGATCCTGAATGATGTGATCGGGCACCGGGGTCAGACTGCCATCGGGGGCGGTGTATTTCGGGGTCGCCGCCAGCAAAGCGGCGGCATAAGGATGCGCGGGATGCTCAAAGAAGTCCGCTGTGCGCGCGTCCTCCAAAACTTTGCCACCAAACAGCACGGTCATACTTTGGCAGACCTTTGCGACCACGCCCAGATCATGGGTTACAAACAGCAATGCGGTGCCGTGCTGCTCCTGCATGTTCTTGATCAGCTTCAGGATTTGCTTTTGCACGGTGACATCCAGTGCCGTCGTTGGCTCATCCGCGATGATCAGCTTTGGCTCAGCGGCAAAGGCCGATGCGATCAGAACGCGTTGCCGCATGCCGCCGGATAGTTCGTGGGGATAGCTGCGCATCACGCGGGCCGGGTCGGGGATGTGGACCTCGTTCAGCAATTCCAGCGCGCGCGCCTCGGCTTTGGGTTTTTTCCAGCCAAGAATATTCACCAATCGCCTGGTGATCTGGGGGCCGATCCTGCGCACCGGGTTCAAAGCCGTCAAAGGATCTTGCGGTATCAGCGCGGCCTTTTGCCCGATTAAGCGCCGCCGTTGTGCCATTGGCATCGCCAGAAGGTCCTCACCCTCTAGCAGGATACGCCCTCCATTGACCTTGATCGCGTTTGGCAATGTGCCCAGAATGGCCTTGCCGATCATGCTTTTCCCGGCACCGCTTTCCCCAACCAGCCCGCGCACTTCACCGGGGGCAACGTTAAGGCTCACGTTTCGCAGGATGGGGACCGGGCCGACCGCAGCGCTTAGATTTTCAATCTTCAGAAAGCTCATCGAAGCACCGGATCGTAGTAGTCTTTAAGCCCTTCGCCCAACTGGCTGAAGCTAAGCACCGTCAGGAAAAGGCCAATCAGGGGAAACACCAGTACCCACCACGCCTGATGAATGGAGGTGCGGCCTTCGGCGATCATCGACCCCCAGGTCGGATCGTCGGTCGAGATTGAAAGGTTAACAAATGACAGGATCGCTTCGATGATAACAGCGATGCCCATTTCCAATGTCAGCAGCACAACCATTGTCGGCAACACATTCGGCAGAATTTCAAAGATCATGGTTCCGAACCGTTTGCGCCCCGCCACCTGGGCTGAGGCGACATAATCCATCGCCCCCTGCGTCATCGCTTCGGCGCGGATAACGCGGGCAAAGCGGGTCCAGTCGATGACAACAATGGCAATGATAATGGAGGTCAGGCCGGTACCCATCACGGCAATTAGAAGGATCGAGAACAAGACGGGGGGAAAGGCCATCCAAATGTCAATGAACCGCGAAATCACCAGATCAGCCCAGCCGCGATAGTAGCCGGCAATCAGACCAAGGGTTGTGCCCAAAAGACAAGTCAGCGTTCCTGCAATCAAAGCGACCAGCAGGGCGATGCGGGCCCCGAATAACAGTCGGCTTAGAACATCGCGGCCCAGAGAATCCGTTCCCAGCACATAGCCTGGCTCAGCCCCTGTTTCCCAAAATGGCGGCATGCGGCCAAGAAACAGATCCTGCGCCAATGGGTCATGGGGTGCGATAAGTGGCGCAAATATTGCGGCCAGGACCAGCAAGATCAGCCATCCGCCTGACAGCCAAAGCCGTGCACCTACGGGCCGTTTGATGCTGGCGCGTGCGTCAACCATGGCGCAGCCTCGGGTTTAGCAATGCATAGGTCAGATCAACGATCAGATTGACCATGGTGAACATCAGCGCGAACAGAATGACGATCCCCTGGATCAGCGGAAGATCACGATTGATAACCGCGTCGATTGCCATATTGCCCAATCCCTCATAGCTGAACAGCCGTTCGATGATGACCGTTCCGCCGATCAGGAATGTAAACTGCACCCCGACCAGTGTGAGTGTGGGCAGGATCGCATTCGGCAAGGCCTCGCGCAGAATGACATGGTTTTCACTGTAGCCATGGGTGCGGGCCAAGGTGACGTAATCGAGATGCATGGTTTCTTTCAGCGATTGTTTCAGCAACTGCGCGATGATGGCCGCCAGGGGAATGGCAAGCGCCAGCGCGGGCATGAACATATGGCTTATAAGGTCAGCCATAATGTCAAACCGCAGTCTCAGGATGCTTTCCACCAGATAGAAATTCGTTGCGAAGGGCAGATCAAGCGCTGGCGACACCCGGCCAGAGATGTGGAAAATGGGCCAAAGCACGCCGAAGATAAGGATAAAGAACAACCCCCAAAGAAAATCCGGGACTGACAGCGACATACCGTTTGTTACGTCAATCGCTCCCTCAACCTTGGTGCCGCGATGGCGCGTTCCGGTTAGCGCCAGGATGCCGCCTATGACAATCGCAATCACCAGTGCCAGAACGGCCAGCTCTATCGTTGCGGGCAGTCGCCCCAGTACCAGCGACAGAACAGGTTGCCGGGTGGTGATGGACGTTCCGAAATCCCCCTGAACGACACCGCCCAGCCAGATGAAAAACTGCTCGGGCAAGGATTTGTCAAAACCATAAAGCGCCTTGAGCCTTGCGATATCCTCTTCCCCGGCGCCTGGGGGCAGCATCATAGCGATAGGATTGCCCGGCACGACCCGGATCACGAAAAACACAATGACGGCCACCCCGAACAGGGTGACGATCATGGACAATAGGCGGGCGAGAAAAGCTCTGGCTGACATGATGGATCGGGGCAGCGCAACGCTGCCCCGTCATTGCTTAGTTGCGGGTCATAAGATGTGGCAGCAATGCGCCTGAGGAGTGCGGCGTTACCTTTACCCCGGGCGCGTGCAGGATCGGCTGCACATATTGCATCAAAGGCAAAACCAACGCGTCATCGGCAATCTTGCGGTCAACGGCTTTCCAGCCTTCAATCCGCTTGGCCTCATCCGCCTCGCCCCACAAGGGGCCAATCATCGCGGTCAGATCCTCGCCATCCCAGACAGAGTGTGGGGACGGCCCGAACATCGCAAACCCCGTAGATGTGGTTGGATCACCGATGGAGTTACCCCAGTTATAGAAAGCGGCAGGGGCCAACGTGTCCGTTGCACGCAATTCGTAGTGCTTGGCTACTTCGTAGACTTCGATCTCAGCCTCGATACCGACGCGGCGCCACAGGCCAACAATCGCCTGAATGATCTCGTAGTCCTTTGGCTTGAAACCGCGCGTTGTCTGGATCTTGAATTTGACCGGGTTTTCCGGGCTATACCCTGACTTCGCCAACATGGCCTTGGCCCCTTCGGGATCATAAGGCGTTGTAATCGACGCATCATAGGCAGAGTATTCCGGGGTTTGCAGCGTATCGATCGGAACGCCATAGCCGGACAACAGGCGGTCAACGATGGCCTGTTTGTCCACAGCCATCACAGCAGCCTTGCGCACGTTTGGATCTGTCATCGCTTCGATGTCATTAAAGAAGATCATCCCGATGTCCGAGACCGGATGCGCAACGCCCTGCAACTTGCCGTCCTTCAGGCGATCAAATTCTTCGTAGGGTATCTCCAGCGTCACATGGGCATTGCCGGATTCCACCTCCGCGACGCGGGCGGCCGCATCCGTAACGAATTTGATCGTCACGCTTTCGAATTCCGGCTTTGGCCCCCAATAGTCCGGAAACGCTTTCAGGCGCACAAAGGCGTTGCGCTCATATTTGTCGACCATATACGGGCCCGAGCCGATCGGTGCAGCTTCGAAGCCGTCCTCGCCTACTTTTTCAATATAGGCTTTAGGGCGGACATAGCCGGTCAGGAACGACATCCATTTGAAAATCGTCGGCTCAAACCGTAGCACATCCGCCGTGATCATCTGGCCGTCGATCTTGAAGTTGCCGATGGTCGACCAGACAAACTGAATCGGGTTGCCGCCCTCTGGATCGGCGGCAGTTTCAAGGCTCCAAACGACATCTTCGGGCGTGAGGTCGCTGCCATCATGCCACTTCACCCCTTCGCGGACTTTCATGAAGACTTGGCTTTTGTCGTCGTTCCAGCCCCATTCGGTGATGATGCCCGGCACCTGCGCCAGATCGGTATCCTGCGCAATGAACAGATCGAACACCGATTGATACATACCTTGCAGTGTCGGGTTCACAGCCGAAAGGCCAATGGTTGGGTCCCAGCTGGGAAGATTGACGTTATTGGCGATGACCAGTTCATCAATCTCAGCCGCCAAAGCCGGCATTCCGATTGCAGCCACGGTGACGGCGGCAGTGCTGAGCTTTAGCAGACTTCGTTTTGTTATAGTCGTCATTGTAGTCCTCCCTGATTATTAGGTTATTTTTTGTCCAAGCAGATATCCCGCACCCACACCCGTTCCCGCGCCAGGCCATACAGCAGCGCCGGTGTGGAAAAGGTTCTTGATCGGGGTCGTGCCGTCAGAGTGGCCCCGTAACGGGCGAAACAAGAAATGCTGGGAAAGGTGATGTGACCCGCAAATCTGGTCGCCGCCCACAAGGTTGGGGTTGTCCGCCTCCAGCATATCTGGGGTCACGATCTTTCTTTCGATGATCTTGTCGCGCGTGCCGGGGGCATAGCTTTCCAGGATATCCAGCGCGCGTTCCGCCATCGGGTCCGCAGCAGATTGCCAATCACATGTATTGATTAGGCCTGACGCATCCCCTTTGATAGTACCTGGCACCATGCGAACCTGTAGCCAAAGGATATGCTTTCCCTCAGGCGCACGACTGGGATCAATCGCAGTTGGCTGACCCACGACAATAACCGGCGCGTCGGGCAGCAGACCTGCCTGCGCCTGCGCGTAGGTGCGTGCCATCTGATCCATGTCCTCGGCCAAATGGACATAGGCGAAGTCGCGTAAGGCTTCGTCGGCTTGCCAGTTCGGCAAATCCTCCATCGCGAGGTGGATCATCATGGTTCCAGGCGCGTGGCGGAACTTGTTCAGCTTGGCGCGATAGTCAGGCTTTTCCTCCCCGATCAAAGCAGCCAACCCGCGCGGCGCAACATTCGCAATCACAGCACGCTGCGCCCGGACCGTGTCACCATTCGCAAGCGTCACACCTTTCGCCTGGCCCTCTTCGATCAGAACGCATTCAACGCGCGTATCGCTTGTGATCGTGCCGCCTGCATCCGTGATGCATTTCGCCATGGCTTTGGTGACCGTATCCGCACCGCCCTCGCCGATGACCATGCCGAAACTCTGGTTCGCCATCGCCTCCAGATAGGGAAATATAGCGCCGCCCGCGATGTCGGGGGCAAAATCCAGATGCATGCCCCACGCTGCCAGCGTTGCCTTGATCTGAGGGTGATCAAACTGCTCATCCAGCCACGCCCGCGGTGCGCTGGACATAAATCGTGCCAGATCAAGAACGCCAGCCAATCCCTGTTGACGGTAAATACGCCAAAGCGTTCTAACCATCGGCCGAAATTTGAAGGGCCCGCCAAGTACCGCGAAAATATGCTCTGCCTGTCTTGGAAAATCCGCGCTTATCTCGGCCCAGGCGTCGCCGTCATTTGTTGCAAATGCAGAGATGTTGCGGTGGTTTTCATCTGCATCCGTCGTAATTCCCAGCCAATGCCCATCCTTGAACGCACTTGCAAAGCACTTGGTCGCGGGCACAAAAGACAGACCTGCTGAGGTAAGCTCATCACCAAACTCTTTAAAAAACGGAGAGCCTGCGAACAGCGACAGATTCATCGCAGCCCAGTCATGCTTGAAGCCTTGCGCGGTATATGCACCGGTTTTGACAGCCCCGCCAATCTCCGACGCCTGCTCATAAATGGACACACGCCAGCCCTTGCGCTGAAGCACCATCGCACACGCAAGACTGTTTACACCTGACCCGATAATGATCGCGTCTACCGTAGGGTCCATCCGAACCTCCCTGATGGTTATTGTTTGCAAATGAAAATATATATGTCTAGCAATGAATCGAATACAGGTCATAGAATCTGAGTTTCGTCATCGCAGGGAGGATAAGATGAACGCGCAAAACGCACTGACTGATTTAGGGCAAATGTTGGCCACCGGTTCCGTCGAGGTTGTTGATTGCTCGGGGGTGCTGGGTCCCAACACACCCATTCTTCAGCTGCCAGAGGATTTCGCCAAGAACACGCCAAAGGTCGAGATTCACAAGATCAGCGAATACGATCAGGACGGGCCGTTCTTTGCATGGAACTGGATGATTCTGGGCGAGCATTCGGGCACGCATTTCGATGCGCCACATCACTGGATCACCGGCAAGGATTACGAGGATGGCTTCACGGACACCTTGGATGTCAACCGACTGGTTGCGCCGGTGAATGTCATCGACTGCTCAAAAGAAAGTGCTGAGAATGAGGATTTTCTGCTGACCGCCGATCATGTGAAGGCGTGGGAAGCCGAACATGGGGAGATCAACGCTGGTGAATGGGTCGTCATGCGCACCGATTGGGACAAGCGTGCAAATGACGAGGCTAAGTTCCTGAACGCTGATGAAGCAGGGCCGCATAGCCCCGGACCAACCCCGGATTGCGTCGAGTATCTGTTGTCCAAAAAGATCGTTGGCTGGGGCAGCCAGTGTATCGGAACCGATGCCGGTCAGGCCGGAGGGATGGAACCGCCCTACCCCGCGCACAACCTGCTGCATCGTGACAATTGCTTTGGCCTGGCATCGCTGGCCAATCTGGACAAGCTGCCCGCAAAAGGCGCGATCCTGATTGCCGCACCGCTTAAGATCGAACGCGGCACAGGCTCGCCTATTCGCGCATTGGCCTTGGTTCCGAAAGGCTAAGCCTTGGTGGCAGATCACGTCATCATAGGGTCCGGCATCAATTCGCTTGTCGCGGCGGCATTGCTGTCGCGCAAGGGACATAGAGTGATCGTGTTGGAGCGTGAAGACCGCCTTGGCGGCTGTATGTTTACCGACCAGATCACCCTGCCCGGGTTCCACCATGACGTAATGGCTGCAACTTTTGTTCTGTTTATGACATCGCCCGCCTATGCAGAATTGGCGGGCGATCTGGAAAAGCAGGGTCTTAAGTTCTGCCATACGCCCCGCCCAACCGCCGTGCTGCGCCCGGGTGGCCAGTCCTGCATGTTGACCATGGACCGCGTCACCAATGTTGCAGCCTTTGACGCGCTGTCCGAGGGCGACGGCGACCAGCACGGCAAAGACGTTGGCGCGATCGAAGCGGATAGCGAGTTTCTTTTTGCGCTGCTTGGCAACGAGCTGTGGACCTGGCGCACCGCCCGTCTGATGTTTTCCCAGATGCGAAAGCGTGGCCTGAATGGCCTGAAGGCGTGGATCGGCGATGCCCTGCAACCGGCCCGCGCGTGGTTGGAAACCTCTTATAACAGCGCCGATCTTCAGGCGCTTTGGGCACCATGGGTTTTGCACACCGGCCTGACGCCTGAAAGCACCTATTCAGCGCAGATGGGCAAGGTGATTGCCTTTGCGCTCGAAGCAGCCGGTGCGCCAGTCGTAAAGGGCGGCGCGGGTCAGGCTGTTAACGCATTCCGTAAGTTGATCGAAGCCAATGGTGGCGAAATCCGCACGGGCGCGGATGTGTGCGAGATTATTGTTGAAAACGGGACAGCCCAGGGCGTCAAACTGACCGATGGGCAGACAATCCGGGCAAGCAACATCCTTGCATCAGTTGCGCCGTCCCAACTCTATGGCCGGTTGCTGCCCAATGCGCCGGAACACCCCGAAGCTCAGGCTTTCCGGCATGGGCGCGGCAATTTTCAGCTGCACTATGCCTTGGATGCGATGCCTGAATGGCAAACCGACGGGCTGGACGATGTTGCGCTGATCCATCTGACGGACGGAATTGATGCCGTGTCAAAATCCGCCAATGAGGCCGAGCGGGGCATGTTGCCCGCAACACCAACCATCTGTGTCGGACAACCGCATCGCCTTGACCCATCGCGCTGCCCGGACGGCAAGGCCATCTTGTGGCTGCAAATCCCCGACGCGCCACGCACTATCAAAGGGGATGCGTCAGGCCAGATCAAAGGCGACAGATGGAGTGAAGCAACACGGGAGGCGTTCGCTGATCGAATAGAGGCGATTTTGGCCCGGCACATAAAGAACTTTGAAAAAATCAAACTGCACCGCCGCGCTTTTTCCCCGGCGGACCTGGAAAACCTCAACATAAATCTTGTTGGCGGCGACCCGTATGGCGGGCATTGCGGTATCGACCAGTTCTTCACATTTCGTCCGTTTGCGACCTCCCGCAATGGGGCGACTTCCATTAAGAAACTCTATCACATTGGGGCGTCCACACATCCCGGGCCGGGGCTTGGCGGTGGCTCTGGGTATAATGTGGCCAAGAGGTTGGGCGGATGAGCGACGCAACAACACAACAACGGCTGGGTGAAATCGGTCTCGATAACTTCGCGCCCTACCTGATGAACCGCATCATGGGCCGCTATAACGCGTCCTTGCGCGCAGAGATGATGCGGCATGGGCTGACGACGCCCAAAATCCGGTCTCTTGCGGTGTTGGCGATGGTTGATGGCATCCTGATCGGCGAGCTTGCCGTTTATGCCGTGGTCGAACATTCAACGCTGACGCGCGCGCTGGACGGGCTTACCAAAGATGGCCTCGCCTTGCGCGAACCTGACCCCGATGATGCGCGCGCTACACGTATCTTCATCACCCCGGCAGGCCGGAGCTTGTTCGAGGAGCTTTGGCCCCGCATGGCCGAGTTCTACGCCGAGATGTTCAAGGACATCCCCGAAAGCGAGCGGCGCGCGTTCACCGCCACACTTCAAAAAATCCTAAAGAACATCCGCGTCCACAATTTCTAAAAGAGGCACCCCGCAAGGCACCCGATGGCAGAACGATCATTCAAGACCGAAGTTGAACACCTGCGCGCAGGTGCGGGTGAGACATTCACAGGCGAAGGGATTCTGGCCCTTACCAAAGCGCTGTTGGAAAATGGCGTTGGCTATGTCGGCGGCTATCAGGGTGCGCCAATTTCGCATTTGATGGACGTTCTGGCCGACGCGCAGGACCTGTTGGGCGAGTTGGACGTCCGCTTTGAGGCAAATGCCTCTGAGGCGGCCGCGGCGGCGATGTTGGCCGCATCCGTGCACTATCCCATTCGGGGTGCGGTGACATTCAAAGGTGCGGTCGGGGTAAATGTTGCCTCCGATGCTCTGGCCAACCTTTCCTCGTCCGGTGTGACAGGCGGGGCCATCGTGATTGTGGGCGAGGATTACGGCGAAGGCTCCTCCATCATGCAGGAGCGCAGCCATGCATTTGCCATGAAATCGCAGTTCTGGCTGATGGACCCACGCCCCAATCTGCCCTCAATCGTCAAATCCGTTGGCGACAGTTTTGAGCTGTCCGAAGCGTCAAATACGCCCGTGATGCTGATGGTCCGCATCCGCTGCTGCCATGTGACGGGCAGTTTCGAATGCTCGGACAACCAGCGGCCTGACCTGACCGTGCGCGACGCGCTGAGCAACCCACAGAAGGATTGGAACCGGGTTGTTTTGCCGCCCATGTCCTTTGCGCATGAGCAGGACAAAGTGAACAATCGTTGGCCCAATGCGGTTCAGCACATCATGGACAAGGGACTGAACGAATTCTTTGGCCCGGAAAATGGTGAGATTGGCATTATCTGCCAGGGCGGAATGTATAACGGCGTCATCCGCGCTCTGCAGCGGCTGGGTCTGGCGGATATCTATGGCAATACCGAGATTCCCCTTTATTGCCTGAACGTGACCTATCCCTTGGTGGATGAGGAAGTGATCCGCTTTGCCACCGGCAAAAAGGCGATCCTTATGGTCGAAGAGGGCCAGCCGGAGTTCATAGAGCAAGGTCTTTCAACGATCCTGCTCCGCTCCGAAATCCGAACAAAACTGCACGGAAAAGACGTGTTTCCGATGGCGGGCGAGTATACCGGGCAGGTGATGTTTGACAGCATCACGGAATTCCTGCGCCTGAATGCGCCCGGATTGCTTCCGGGGAAGATGCGCGCGCCCAACCAATCACCACCAGATATCCCGGACCTGAGCAAAACGGTGCCGATACGCCCCCCTGGCTTTTGCACCGGTTGCCCCGAACGCCCCATCTTCGCCGGCCTGAAACTGGCGCAGGAAAAACTGGGAACGCATCAGATCAGCGCGGATATCGGCTGTCACTTATTCGCCTCTCTGCCGCCTTTTGAAATTGGCGGCGCAACGATGGGGTATGGGCTGGGTCCTGCCTCCAACGCAGCCTTTGACGGGGGCGGGGAAAAGCGCGCGATCTCCATCATTGGCGATGGTGGCTTCTGGCATAACGGGTTGTCGTCCTCCATCGGCAATATGGTGTTCAACCGATCGGACAGTGTTGCTGTAATCGTGGACAACTACTATTCTGCAGCAACCGGCGGGCAGGATATCCTTTCAAGCCGCGCGGACAATCCGACCAAGTCAACGAACAATCCGATCACCAAGGCGCTGGAAGGAGCCGGGGTCAAATGGATCCGCCATATTGACCACACCTATGATGTGGGAAAGATGCGCGCGACCTTTATTGAGGCGCTGACGACAGACTATGACGGGCCAAAGGTCATTGTGGCGTCTTCTGAATGTATGCTGAACCGCCAGCGCCGCGAAAAACCGCTACGGGCCAAAGCGATCAAAGATGGGCAGCGGATGGAGGTGCCACGCTTCGGTGTGGACGAGGATATCTGCACAGGGGATCATGCCTGTATTCGCCTGTCGGGATGTCCTTCGCTTTCAGTCAAGCACCTGAACGACCCGCTGCGCGACGATCCTGTTGCCAGCATTGATCAAAGCTGTGTGGGCTGCGGCAATTGCGGTGAGGTCGCCGATGCCGCGATCCTGTGCCCCAGCTTTTATCGAGCGGATGTGGTGCATAATCCCGGCAGGTTTGAGCGGTGGTGGACAAAAAAATCGACGGCTGTGATTCACTGGCTTCAAAATCGGCGCGCTGCCCGGCGGCTTAGTTTTGATGAGGCTGCACAATGAACAGTTTGGCGCCCCGCACCCCTGACGAAAAGCTGCAGACCGTCATAAAGCTTGCCATTCTGGCTGTTGGCGGTCAGGGCGGCGGTGTGTTGACCAACTGGATCGAAAGCGTTGCGCGCGCGCAGGGCTATAGCGCCCAGGCAACATCTGTCGCTGGCGTGGCACAGCGCACCGGCGCGACGATTTACTATATCGAGATGGCCCCAAGCGGGGACGCATCCCCGGTCTTTTCGCTCGCGCCCACCGCAGGCGATGTCGATATCATGATCGCAGCCGAGATGATGGAGGCCGGTCGCGCCATCATGCGCGGCTTTGTGACGCCAGATCGGACGACATTGATTGCCTCGACCCATCGCGCATTGGCCGTATCCGAGAAAATGGTGCCTGGCGATGGCATTGCATCCTCGCAGGAGGTGCAGGAGGCCGCGAAACTTATGTCGGACCAGTTGATCATGTTCGACATGGATCGTTTGGCTACCGACAATGGTTCCGTTATCTCGTCAGCGCTGTTCGGTGCGCTGGCAGCATCCGGTTCCCTGCCCTTCCCACGCGAAGCATTCGAAGACGCGATCCGCGCATCGGGCAAGGGCGTCACGCAAAGCCTTAAGGCGTTTGAGGCCGCGTTCATGCGTGCAAAATCCGCAGACACTGACGAACCGCAAGACAATGTCAGCATGGCCAAACCCTCTGGCCGGATGACGGGGCCATCGAAACTGCTACGCAGCTGGACCGAAATTGAGAGCCAGGCCAGCACATTTGCGAACCCTGAGATGGTGCGCCTTGGTTTGCAAAAGGTCGTTGACTATCAGGACCTGTCCTACGGCCAAGAATATCTTGATCGCGTTCGGCAATTTTACGACCTTCACCCCACTGACGTGGCCTTGCAGGAGGCCGCCGCAAAGCACATTGCGAATGCCATGTGCTATGATGACATCATCCGCGTTGCCGACAGAAAAACGCGCAAGTCCCGTTTCGCCCGTATCTCGGACGAGATGAAGCCCGGCGATAACCCCGTGCGATTGACGGAGTTTTTTCATCCCCGCGGCGAAGAGATAATCTCGCTGCTGCCTGCCTCATTGGGCCGCGCGATTGAAAACCGCCCCAAACTGTCTGCATGGATCGACCGCCGCCTGAACAAAGGGCGTCGCATCAGAACCCACAGGTTATCAGGTTTCGTGCTGCTCTATTTTCTTGGGTCACTAAGGCGCACACGGCGGCGCAGCCTTCGCCATGCGATGGAACAAGCGCATTTGAATGAATGGCAGAGCGCATGCCTGGATTTGGCGCGGTCCAACGCCCCGGCTTCGGTGGAGCTGCTGAAATGCCGCAGACTGATCAAGGGATACTCTGACACACATGCCCGCGGCCTTTCCAAGTTTTCAAAGGTGATGGAGGCTTCAAAGCTGGTCTCAGACCGTCCAGATGCAGCCGATTGGATAGACCGTTTGCGAGAAGCCGCGCTAAGAGATGAGAACGGCACAGAACTCGATGGTGCGATCAAGACCATTCAGAGTTTCGTATAGAGGCACAAAAGCTCATTTGGGTTCCTGTTTCAAAGCGTTTGGCGGGTCAGAAAAAAGAACCCGCCAGCCTAGCGATGCTTTGCCATTCCGCTATTCTCGGCTTCCAGGTTGATCACCTTATCCGCGATGCGCTGCAGAAATGCGCTGTCATGGCTCACGATCAGAACCGCTGTTCCCCGTTCTGCCGCATCACGCAACAGCTTGCTGACCAGCCAGGTCGACGGGCTGTCAAGCGCGCTGGTGGGTTCATCGGCGACGATCAGTGCAGGATGGGCCATTGTGGCACGGGCGATGGCAACGCGTTGACACTGGCCGATTGATAGCTCTGCGGGGCGAGCCTCGGGGTCGATTTTCTCAAGGCCAAGGGCTTTGAACGCGGCCTCAACTGCTGCGCGGCGCTGGGTTCGGTTGATCCCGGTGGTGGTTAACGGCTCTGCAACGGAACGCCAGACAGGCCAATGAGGGACAAGACTGCCTACAGGGTCCTGAAAAACAGGCAGGATTGCGCCCTTCTGTTGCAGCGCTTCGGCTTGCCAGATCGTGCCGCTAGTGGGCTGCTCGATCCCCATGGCAAGGCGCAGCAATGTGGATTTGCCACAGCCCGATGGGCCCTGCACACCCACAATCTGACCCGCATTGATTTCCAGATCTGTGGCACTCAGTGCCTGGACATGCCCCCGATTGTAATGCGCGGTCGCCCCGTTCAGTCTTAGAAGCGACTCGCCTTCCTACCGGACGCGCGGCGGCAGGGGTTCAAGCGCCGAAAGCAGCCGCCGGGTTTCGTCATGCGCGGGGGCCATGCTTAACGTGTCGGGGCGGCCCGTTTCCACCAAAAATCCGCGATGAAGCACCCCCACCCGGTCTGCATTGCGCAACACCAGTCCAATGTCGTGACTGATCAAAACCACTGCCGCGCCCAGGGATCGCAAAGCCTTTAGCACCGCTTCGGCCCGGTCGGCGTCCAACGCGCTGGTCGGTTCATCTGCAATCAACAGGGGCGGTGCCAGCGCACCTGCCGCAGCGATTGAGGCACGCTGTAACATACCTCCGCTCCAAGTATGTGGATGCTGGGTCATCCGGTCTGTTGCATTTGCCACGTCAAACCCCTCCAACCGGCGCGCAACATCCTGCCAGGTCACGGGCAGGCCATGGATCCGCCAGGCTTCGGCCACATGGTCGCGCACCGGGCGCAGGGGATCACAGCTGGCCCATGGGTTTTGCGCCACAAAGCCGATGTCCTGCCCGCGTACGCTGCGCCAGGCTGCGCGGCTTGCCCCGATCATTTCCCGCCCCTGCAAAACCAGGGATCCACTTACCCGCGTGGCGTTGCGATGCAGCCCTACCAGTGCTTTCGCGACAGTAGATTTCCCCGCGCCCGAGCTGCCAACCAGGGCAAAGCACTCACCCGGCGCGACAGAAAACGACAGGTTTTCCACCTGCCGATGGCCGCCCGGGTAGGCCACGGTCATATCTGTGCAAATCAGAACAGGGTCCGTCATCCGTCCTCCGGGTTCGCAATATCGCGCAAGGCATTGCCAAGCAGATTGGCCGACAGAACAGAGAGAAAGATCATCCCGGCCGGTACGATCAGCAACCATGGCGCAAGAGAGAAATAGAGCCGGGATTCTGCCAACAGCGCGCCCCATTCGGCCCGCGGCGGTTGCACACCCAGCCCAAGGAATGAAAAGCCAGAGATCGCGCCAATCATCCCGCCCAAGGCAAGTGAGGCCACAATACCAACCTGCAGTGCTACCCCCGGCAGGATGTGACCCCAGATGATCCGCCAGCGCGGGATGCTTGCCATTCGTGCGGCAATAACATGGGGTTTTTGACCAGCATTCAGGGAAAGCGACCGCGCCAGTCTTGCGTACCAGGCCCAGTCAGCAATGATAAGGGCGATAAGCAGGTTCATAAAGCCCGGTCCAAGCAGACCCAGCACAGCGAATGCAAGCACCAGCCCCGGCAGGGTCATGGCAATGTCGGCGATCCGCATCAGCACCATGTCGATCACCCCACCGGCAAGACCGGCCAGTGTCCCCACCAGAAGGCCGATAAGAACCACCGCCCCCAGCACCAAAATCGCGGCCCCGATAGAGCGATGCGCGCCTTCCATCACCCGGCTCAGTAAATCGCGCCCCGTTGCATCGGTTCCGAAGGGGTGCGTCAGGCTTGGTGCTTTCAGGGCATTGGCATAACTGGGGATGTCTGGGGCATGGGGGGTCCAGAAACAGCCAAGAATGGCGAAGGTTATCAGCACTGCGCCAAGGATCATCCCGGCTTTGCCCGCACGATGCCGCCAGAGCCTTACAAAAAGTCTTCGTTCAGGTGTCATGCGCCTTGCCCCCGCAGCCGAGGGTCCAGCGCGATGGCAACAAGGTCGATCAAAAGGGCCGCTGTCACGTAGGACAGCGCGGCAATCAGCACATAGGCCTGGATCACCGGATAGTTCCGGGCCGAAAGCGCCTCCAGCAGGTAAGCACCAAGGCCGGGCCAGGTGAAAATCGCCTCGATCAAGGGCGCACCCCCGATAAGTGCGCCGACACTGACCCCTATCGCTGTCAGAAACGGCAACAGCGCGTTAGGCAAAGCGTGGCGCATAAGGATGCGCCGCTCGGACGCGCCGCGCGCGCGGGCAACCTCAGCATAACCGCTGGCCATTGCCTCCAGCAGGCCGGTGCGCAGCAGTTGCGTCCAACTGGCTGCGCGATCAAGTCCGATGATGAAGGCCGGGATCAGGGCAGAGGACCAACTGACATCGGTCAATACCTTGCCCATCTGGAAGCCGACCACCACAAAGCTGAGGGCAAGCAGAGCAAAGACAAAGGTCGGCAGGGCCGCACCGATTTGCGTGTAAAGCCGGATCAGGTGGTCCGGCCATCGATCCCGATAGGACGCTGCAACAAGGGCTAATATCAGCGACAGTGTCACCGAAACCAAAAGCGCGAGGCCCAGCAGCATAAGTGTAGCGGGCAGACGCTCCTTTATTTCCTGCGCCACGGGGGCCTGACTGGTGAAACTCTGACCCAGATCGCCCTGGATGGCACCGCCCAGCCAGTTCACAAACTGCACCGGCAGCGACGCATTCAACCCAAGCTCTTCGCGCGCGGCTTCAATCTCGGCCATCGTTGGATCATTGACGCCCCGCGCCAAAAGCACCCTCTCAGCAGGGTCACCCGGCGCAAGCGGCATCAGCGCCCAGACAAGCACACATGCTGCCAGGGCTGTCAGCACCGCTTGTCCGCAGCGCAAAAGCGCGGCCACCATAAGGCCGCCGCGCCGGTTTGATGTTGATGTCTTCACGGGTTCGGTGCCGTATCCCATTTGATATGGTTCCATGCCATTGCTGGCACGTAATCAGACCAAGCATCGCTTACCAAAGCCCGCTCAATTAGGATGGTAAGGTTGAAAGCGTAGGGATCGTCTTCAACCAAAATCCGCTGAATCTCGCGCAGCATCTCATAACGCATGTCTTCATCCACGGTGACGTCCAGCTTCTCGATCAACTCTTGCACAGTCTCGTTGCAATAGCTGCCATAATTCCGGTCCCCATCGCAGGCGACAAACCGATTTAAGAAACCGCTGACAGAGCCGACCGTGGCCGTGCCGGTGCCAGACAGCGCCAGATCCCATTCGACCAGATCATTCAAGGCCGTCTCTCGCACATTGTCGACCGAGACAATCTCGGAAACCACACCGATCTCTTTCAGATAGGACTGCACAGCATTGCTGAGCGGCACAAGATCCGGCTGCTGCGGGTAGATCAACATGGTGACCGAAAGCGTTTCACCATCCTTTGTCCGGGTGTTCCCATCGCGAACCCAGCCTGCCTCATCAAGAAGCTTATTGGCGTCCTCCACATCATAGCGGTAGTTTTCAAGCGCATAGGGAAAGCGGTTGTTATAAAGGCTTGTGGCCGGAGTCTTTGCCCCGTGGAACACAGCATTGGCCAGTTCGTCATAGTTTATGGCAAGCATGACAGCCTTGCGGACGGCAATGTCCTCAAACACGCCGTTGGTCACATCCATGAAGCCGACAAATCCGCCTGTGGATGGCGCTCCAAGGGCAAGGTTCAGGTTGGGTGTTGATGCAAAGACAGGGGCGGCGGCTATCGGCGGATAATCTGTAGTGGTTCAGATGTGATCTGACAGTTGTCCGTTTTTCTGGCGGCGTCTGTCAGGTGAAGTTCAGTTCACGAACTTTTCCTGCCAGATTTCTTTCCCGTCCACTGCCCGGCAGGCGATTGCAAAGCAATCTGCCGAGAGGGGATCATAGTTTCGATGGGTGTTCTGCCGCAACACATTTTGCCCTGATGCGTGCGCTCGTGGTTGTAATGGTGCAGCCATTCATCCAGATCGGCCTGCAGCGCGTCGATGCTGTCGTAGAGCTTCTTTCGGAACGCGACCTGGTAGAACTCCTGCAAGATCGTCTTGTGGAAGCGCTCGCAGATAGCCCGGCTTCTTCGTCGTAGCGTTCGCCGATGAAGCCTTTTTCTTCTGTTGCGACGGCGGCTTGCCAGGTCCAGTCTTGTTGGGGGGCGCCGTAGGCGGTGAAGTCGGAGCGGCGGGCTTTGAGGCCGTCCTCGCCGGTGATGAAGCGGACGGAGGCAAGGTGATCGCGGTGCAGCCAACTGCGCACGCCATCGACCTCGCGGACGTCGTCCTGCAGGTGCCGCACCACGGATTGCTGGGCGGTGCCGCAGTTGCGGACCTCCACCACACCGACATAGAGCGTCTCTTTCGGCAGGCTGGCATTGTCATTAGCAGCCACCTTCTGCCTTCGTCAGTAGCAATCTCTTAAACTTAATGCCGAACTATGGCTACTCAGAGATGCCCTCAGCGTTGAGAAGCTCGCACAACTCTTCCCCTATTGATCCGACTTCTTCAGGTTTATGGCCAATCCGAGTTTCAAAGCCATGAGCAGTACTCTGACCGGAGCCGTTTGGATTTCTTATTACGATCGTGCCCGTCGACTCTTGAAGATATGCAGCTCTCCCATCTCTATAGTATCGGATTTCGCTCGGGTTTTCTAGAACACTATTGATGTGATCTCTAAACTGCGCGCGCGTGCGTATTCCGAGCCCAGCAAACTCACCTTGTTGCAATACATGTTTTTCAAATGCGTGATCTACGACCTCATCCAAAAGTAATTCGCGATTAAGTTGCGTACCTGCGAAAGAGTTAGCAGTTCCTCCGCTTGTCCGAGCATTGCTTCCCCCCGGCAAGTCCGGAGCGCTGCGAACGATTCTAGAGCCAATCTTAAGGGCATCGGCAATCGGTCCGGCAGCTTCTAGAGCCGCATTAATGCCAATTTCAGCCGCCGGGGCACCTTCTTCAATAGACTTTGCAATATCCATACCTGGAATAAAAGATGAGGCTGGGTGATCTTTTATGGCATCTCTTGATTCCCAGTCGTGGCTTGGTTGAACATATTCTAGTGCACCAATCAGGCCATAATATGCTGGTTCCAGAACGTTTCTTTCAACCCAGCCCGGCCGCGCCTGATGCCCATTGGGATCGCTCAAGTTCACCGGATCGTTGAAGGAGTAGGCGTAGCGATTGGTGCCGACGCCGGGTTCTGTGACCTCCCACCAGTCGGGCTGGATGAACCGGCCCAAGGCCGGGTCGTAGTACCGCGCATTCAGGTAGCTGAGGCCCGCTTCTTCGTCGTAGCGCTCTCCGATGAAGCCTTTTTCTTCTGTTGCGACGGCGGCTTGCCAGATCCAGTCTTGTTGGGGGGTGCCGTAGGCGGTGAAGTCGGAGCGGCGGGCTTTGAGGCCGTCCTCGCCGGTGATGAAGCGGACGGAAGCAAGGTGATCGCGGTGCAGCCAGCTGCGCACGCCGTCGACCTCGCGGACGTCGTCATGGAGGTGCCGCACCACAGATTGCTGGGCGGTGCCGTAGTTGCGGACCTCCACCACACCGACATAGAGCGTTTCTTTCGGCAGGCCGGTATTGTCGTCAACAATCTTCTTTAGGCGGGTGCCGTCGGCATCTAATTATCAATAGTAATAAATGAAATTATTCGTGCGGTGAGTCAATATATTCCTCAACCATTTCAAGCAAGAAGTCAATCTTTTCAGAATATGAATTCATTTTGTTTTCATTGGCGTATTGTTCAATAATATAAGCCCAATGTCGTGTTGATTTTGAACCCAATTTACATCTCAGCCAGCCATCAAAACCACTTAAAAACGGCCGCTCTGACATGTAATCCATGCCGACAAGAAAGTTACATGCAGATAGATAAGAGCCTCCCAAAAAAAACATATTTGGGTATCGTTTAATTTTTCCTAAGAAAGAGCTAAGTTTTGCAGCTGCCTCAGAAACCAAAATTTATGGCCTCCGGGTACTCAAATTGAGACTTGAAGGTATCAATGCTTTCTCCCCGATGACCAGTAAAAGCATCGTACACTCGCCCGTCCTTCACTACAACCTTATGATAAGCCCAACCTGGGTTGGGTCCTCGATATCCCCAAGTGTTGGCGCACCATCAATTGGTGTAATTGAAACTATCTCGCCGCCTCCTAAGTGCTTTTGAATTTGTGCTGCGCATTTTTCGCAACCGTTCCAGTTAATTGAATTTGATGGATCGCGGGGCCGCCAACTCTTGCCCAGACAATCGCTATTGTGCACCCAAACCGCGTCAGCATCTTCGTCCCCGGCAACAAAGTAGGTGTGGAATCCGTCCACACTCAGGTTATAGGCCGTCAGTGCCTCGTCGCGCATCTCGACAGAGACGACCTCGGCCCAGGTGTTATCCGGGTTCAGCAGGCGGTGGCCGGGTTTCAGGTCGCCGGAGTCGATCCACGCACCGTTGGGGATCGGGCCCTTGTAGACATGGCCTTCGCTGGACTGTGTCGCAGCGGCCTCCTGCGGCCCGGAAGCTGGCGCGGTCTGCACAAAGAATGGGTGGATCTTGTTGGCGATGAGGGTCTGTTCATCGCCGGTCTCCACATCGCGGATGGTGATATAGACCGCGTGATCGTAGGCGTTCTGCATGATGGTCGTGACAGTCTTCCAGCCCATCTGGCCGGTCAACTCGTCCTTGGCCCAGACCATGGTATCGACCGCCTCGATCCCGGTGATCGCTTGATAGCCATCTTTTGTCAGCACGAGGGTGGAACCGTGGAATGAACAGCCGTTTGCAATCAACTTGCGTGCGGTGACCTTGTCAATAATCTTGGTAGGAACTCGCCCTGCTCCATGAAGAAATATCGTTTCACCTACAACCTTTATAATCCTTCCATCTTCAAGCATGGTTCGCCCAGTCTCTCTGATTCGCCTAGCTCTTTCCTTGGCCGCACCACTTGTGATCTCAACTGCTTTGTCAAGGTCATGCATTGCGTTGTTAGTTGCGCCATTTATTGCATCGATGCCGGTCGAGAGTGTTGCCCCGTACCCCAGCATCTCAATGCCGACGCCGACGCTTTCTGATGCGTTTTGAGAACCTGCGGCCCCGCCCCCAACATCCGGCAATCCGAGGAAGGTATCGGCCAGCCAAGTCCCAAAACTCTTCAAAGCGTTGCCGACCGCACTCAGTGCCTGACCAACCGCACTATGACCGTTTGGATCGGCGAGGTTTATGGGATCGTTGAAGGAGTAGGCGTAGCGATTGGTGCCGACGCCGGGTTCTGTGACCTCCCACCAGTCGGGTTGGATGAAGCGTCCTAGCGCCGGATCGTAGTATCTGGCGTTGAGGTAGCTGAGCCCCGCTTCTTCGTCGTAGCGTTCGCCGATGAAGGCTTTTTCTTCCGTTGCGACGGCGGCTTGCCAGGTCCAGTCTTGTTGCGAGGCGCGGGGCTCCTAGCCCTTAAAGGCTTGTAATACACTTTAGCCAACTATCCGGTTTTCGGGTACCACTTCAGTACCAGCCGATGATAGGATGGGTCGCAGCGAATGTACCAAGAGCCTCTACTTCATATCAAAAATCACACCGCTATCATAATCAAATACAATCGATCTTTTTCCAAATATTGATACAGAAAGAATTGGCGCGGAGGAAGTAAATTTTTCGTCTGAGTTGTACGGCACACCGCACCCTGCACTTAGTGGATGAAATGAGAATCCACTTAAAACTATCCTATGGTCGGCAGCTTTATGAGAAAACGAGTAGCTACCGCTTCTGGTATATTCTTTTCCTATGGATCTTTCGGTGTACTTATGTGTATATGTTCTGTCCTTGTTGAGTATTAAAATATGATGACATCCTTCTGTGGTCAATGCGTACGTCCCAAAAAAATCATCCGAGATCTCCCCCCTGCAGGATGCAGTCAAAAATAGGCCACCTATAAGTAGTATATATTTTGAATAATTTAATTTTTTACACTTAATCCCATTAAATACAGAATAAATTAAATCAAAACTTTCCTTGATTTCAAAAAATTTATATAAAAATACACAAGAAGATTTCATCAATATAGACCCCCTGATGAGCAACCATAGTTACACACGTATAAGTCACTGGAAGGTCTCCCTCCTCTGCCGCGACCTCGCCCACTATCATTATCAGATCTAGACTCGGAAACAGTATCAGCAGCTTCATAGATATAAAAAATCTGATAGTAATTTCCGAACGCTCGACGGGTGCCATCCGCATTCGGTAACAAGTCTGGAACCCCCTCAAGTCCCAAGTGTTCTCTAAGTGGCCTCCCAGCGAAGAAGGAGTTTACACCCATCTTATTCGTGAGAATGTACTCTATTTTCCCATCTCTGACGTATACATCGGCTCGATATGTTCCCAAAACGTGATAAAGTCGTGAAATCGCCCACGCTTCAGTATTTCTTTCGCAAACCCGTCAGGTTTCATTGTCATCGTTAACCGGATGTATCAAGCGAGCGCACTGATTTAGGCCCAACTTGTTGCTTTTTGTAGTTTATATCTAAAAGTCACATATCATCAAATATATTATATTCCACTAGATATAAAACCTATCTATAATATATGCTTTGTAAATTAAAAAATCCCCTCTGTCCATATATTCTTGCTGCAAGGTCAGATAGACTTTTCTCAAAGTGCTCTGCGTCTCCATCTAAGAAATTTTCCAAGCTTTCGACGTCAAATAGATCCTGAAACAAAACGCCAGAGACAAAATTTTTGTGCTGAGCTTTTGCGTAACTTGCTTGACACTCTGTATATAGCTCATCGAAGGAAGCTTCACCGAATTCAAATCTGGCCAAAGTATTGAAAAGAAGTAGAGAGTCTTGAGAATAGAAGTCTGCCCAAAATTTATCAAGTTCATCAGGGCCAGCGATCATATTATCAAGCTCGTGAAAATAGTGCTCTAAACCAAATTTATTGAATTTATAATCCAATCCATCCGTTTCACCGATAAATTTCTTAAAGAATATTTTCAAACTGTCTTTATCATTGATTTTATTCCTACCGATGTACTCCATCAAAAATAAACTAAAAAACAGACTGATCCGTAACACCGATCTCCATTTTTGTGGATTCGACTGACTACTACTCTTCTCTATATAATCAAAAACAATATCATAGCTAGAGTCTTCTATATCTACCACCAAACTGCTCCATGTGGGTGTGCGATAGTACCACCGCTTTGCTCAATACGCCGTTTGCAATGATAGCAGAACTTTTGCGAAGAAATCATAGCAACAGGCGACATCTTGTTCTTATCTGCATAGTTTAAAGTTTTAACTTCCGAATGTACACTTCCAAAGCCGCCTGATGCGTCAAATACGCCAAACCCGCCAAACTTCGCTCCAAAGGTACGATTGAGGTTTCGTGCGTATTCTACCTGACTTGGATCAAGACTGACCTGCCCCTGACCTGCCCCCCGAGGCTCCCTCATTCATAACGAGAGTCTGCGGGTCTGGTTTTCATATTCGTTGGTTTCGTTTTGGGCAAGCGCGCCGGGCGCGGAGCCCTCAAATTGCTCAAGCGT
>NZ_JBTLNE010000030.1:0-48617 GCF_054457435.1 Halovulum sp. GXIMD14793
TCTTTGATCATCCCAATGATTTGGACTTCCGTGAAACGGCTCTTTCGCATTCGTTTGCTCCTTCAAAAGGTTGAGCAAACTCTACATCAGAACGAGGGAAGTTTCGGGGGGCAGGTCAAAGGCTTTGCGCCAAACTCACTAATCGCCGCCAGTGGTTGCGTGTCGCCAGGGGAGAGCGATGCGCTACCTTGCTCTTTTTTGTCTACCTTGAATGCCTGCAATCTCAGCATGTCCTCGGTAATCTCAATTTCCGGTGGAAGCTCACGGTTAGGCAGTAAACGAGAAAGCCAGCCGCCATAAGAAGCCAGTTTTTCGAGGCTCGTGTCTTCCAGAGAAATTACCTGTGCAATGAAGGCATAAAAGCGGTTGAAACTCTTCAACAGCTGTCGAAATTCTTCTTGCCGCCCTTCGTCCTCATCTGCCTCGAAGCGGGCAACAGCTTGTCGGACAAGCCCCTCTAGGCGCGGTCGGTCTGCGGTGCTGAGCGCGCCTTTGAAATACGTCAGCGAAAACCGTTCGATCTCATCCCTGTCGAGATATCCAAACTTAAACAATCGCCCCTCCAAATCGTAGACTTGGTTGGGGTCTGACATCGCCTCGACGGTGGTCGCCTCGTAGAAGGGGCGGAATGCAGTCTGAATGTCCTCGATAGAGTTCTGGAAATCGAGAATGAAAGTGCGCTCTTTCCCCGCGCGGGTCCGGTTCAAGCGAGAGAGTGTCTGCACGGCCTGTAACCCGGAGAGCTTCCGATCAACATACATGGCGCAGAGCTTGGGTTGGTCAAAACCGGTTTGGTATTTTTCGGCCACGATCAAGATTTGGTACCTATCCGGATAAGGCGTCCCATCAGGCTTAAAGCCGTCGAAGCGTCCGGGGAGTTCAGTCTCGGCAAAACCATTGAGGTCAGCCTCGGTTGCGGGTTCGCCGTTCACATCCAGATCGCCGGAGAATGCAACAAGCGCTTTCAGGTCGGCATAGCCCTGCGACTTGATGTATGTCTGCACTCCGAAGAAGTATTTGAGTGCGTGCTCGCGGCTCTGCGTGACGATCATCGCTTTGGCTTGCCCGTTCAGCTCCTGCATGACGTGCCGGCGAATATGCTCGACGATGATCTCGACCTTCTGGCCGATGGCGGTCGGATGTAAGCTGGCATAGCGTGCGACCTTGCGCTGCCCCTTCCGCCCGCTCAGCTCCGGGTCATCCTCGATAGCCTTTTCGAGCTGATAGTAAGCCTTGTAGGTCATGTAATTCTGAAGCACGTCGAGGATGAACTTTTCCTCGATAGCCTGCCTCATGGAATACAGGTGAAACGGCTGGGGCAAGCCACCCTCACCTTTCACGCCGAAACGTTCCAAAGTCACGTTCCTCGGCGTTGCAGTGAATGCGAAGAAGCTGATGTTGGGCTGCGGGCCACGTGCCTTCTGGTATTCAGCGATCAGATCCTCGATGTCATCGCTCGAATTGGCGTCACGTGTCAGAGCATCAGTCATCGCCTGGGCACTCTTGCCCGATTGGCTGGAATGCGCCTCGTCTACGATCACTGCAAAGGTCCGGTTTCCCTGCCCCGATAGCTCTTTCAGGTGATCGGTCGAGAACTTCTGAATCGTTGTGACAATGATCCGTGCGCCTTTGGCGATGGCATCCTTCAGTTGGCGGGATGTACCGTCAATCTTCTTGACGACGCCAGTCGTCTGCTCGAACTGCGTGACCGTCCCCTGGAGCTGCCTATCGAGCACAACACGGTCAGTCACGATGATCGCAGTGTTGAAAACCTGATTGTCGGCCTCGTCATGCAGATTGATCGCATGATGTGCTAGCCAGCCGATGGTGTTGGATTTTCCCGAGCCTGCCGAGTGCTGGATCAGATAGTTATCCCCGGTGCCCTTGGCTTTGGCGTGCGCCATGATCTTGCGCACAGCGTCGAGCTGCTGGAAACGCGGGAAAATCATCACCTCGTTCTTGCCCGTCACTTCCATGACCATGAACTGTCCAATGACATCGAGGAGCACGGACCGCGAAAAGACCGCCTCACCCCATGCACCAGACTTATAAAGATAGGCAATGCGGTGTTCATCCTCGACATCAGGGTTGCCCGCGCCACCCTCGCGACCCCGATTGAACGGTAAGAAACGGGTCTTGCCATTCATCAGCCGAGTGGTCATCGAGACGTTGTCTTCGTCGAGCGCAAAGTGAACAAGCGCACCCCGCTTAAAGGTCAGAAGCGGCTCGCCCGCTGGAGAGCGGTCATCGCGATACTGCTTTTCAGCGTTGCGGAAAGTCGATCCGGTCAGAAGGTTTTTCGCCTCAATGGTGACAACGGGCAGGCCGTTGATGAAAAGAATAACGTCTAGGCGCCCACCGTGTTTCTGGCTGTATTCGACCTCATCTATCACAGACAGAATGTTGGCCTGATACTCGGCGACACGCTTGGGTTCCAAGGCGCTTGCAGGCCGGAAATAGCAAAGGCTGAGCGCAATGCCAGGGACGATCTTGATCCCCTTGCGCAGCACATCGAGCAGCCCGCGATCCTTCAGCGCCTTGTCGAGCTGCTTGAAGAGCACGCCTTCAGCCGAAGCGGCATAGTGCTGGCTGAGCTTCTTCCACGCTTCGGGCTGTGTGCTTTGGATGAAATCCAAGACAAGCGCCCGGTCCATCGCCAACGCACGATCATAGTCGGAGCTGGCCTGCCGACGCACATAGCCTGCACCATCGACCAACTCTGATATCAGATGATCTTGAAGGACTTTTTCCTTATGGAGCGAATGGGATGAAACAGGCATGTTGAACGGTCTTTTCTTTAAAATAGGCTTGGTTGGTGTGCAGAGATCGTATGTGGCCCACTGCCGTGGGGAACAAGGTCATTCCGGCGCATCCAGTCGAGCCAAGTGCTCAGGGTTTCTTCTGTGAAACGCTGTTTGGCCTCATGCCATTCTTCCCGAAAGCCGCGAATAATCCGGTCGCCGTCAGGTTGCTCCCCGTCGATAATTGCATCGTTCCAGACGGCGTAGAGCGTTGCGATAGCCTCGGTATTCTCGGTGCTAAAATCCTGCACGAGGCCAATAATCCGGCGCAGTTCGGCCACTCGATCTCCAAGCATGGCTTCCAGTGTCGGCTTGTGCCCCCCAGCATTGTCGAGAGGCGTGAAGGCGATCCTGCCACGCTGGCTACTTGGATCTTCAGCGGCATCGTAGAACCGATCTTGCCGAAGTCCCGCCTCAACATCGTCAATCATTGCTCCGTCATAAGGGCCAGCGGCGTGGCGACGGTAGCACCCGTTGATTTCGTTGATGTTGGCGTGTGCTTCCGCCAAGAACATGATTTTGTGAACCTTGATCCGGCCAAGATAGGCGACATTCCGGTGATCATGGATGATCTCGGCGGCCACCAGTCGGCGCACCTGGCTGGAATGGTCTTTCGGTACTGCCTGAGTCACCATCAATGCAGGCTGGTTACCATCAACCCCGACTTTCGTGCCACCTCGATCAAAGGTCTCTTTAACGTCAATCTGACCCGTGACTGCCGCAGTGATCAGGGCTGAACGAAATTCCCGCAACAGAGTTTCGGCGCGAGAATTTTTTTGCAAAAGCTCATCTTCTCGCTGTGCTCTCGACGAGATTTCATGGAGTAGCGCATCTTGCGTTTCCAGAGGTGGTATAGGCAAACGCATGTCTAGAAAGGCGTCTGGATACAAGCGCAATCGCGATGAATGAATGCCTTTGCTACGCCTTGTTGCTTCCGCAACAAAAGGCTTTGAGCGAACCATTTGATTGACAAACTCAGGTCGAAGAGAGTCTGAAATTGGTGTGTAGACGCCGTAAGAGGGGCTAATTAAGCCATGCTCTGAGCTAATCCCCATAGCCCCCATCCAAGCCCACATCGTATTGATGATCAGATCGCCAGGCGCAACAAGCTTGTAGCCCTCATTGCTCTCGGCCATGAACATATGAACGTCCTTTTCAGAACGTTTCGTCACACCGGTGATATGCGAAACAGTTAGAAGTTCTTCCTCTCCGGTCGCACTCCTTTTCTGGCTCTCACGAAAATGCACTTTGGCACGATCCGACTTCCAACCCTCTGGTAGGGTTTGAAGCCAAGGCACATCATCAGTCGTTCCAGTGATAGCCTTTGAAATCACGGCCAAACGCCGTTCGAGGAGCAGTTCAGCGAACTTTGATCTCTTCTCGATCAGTTGGTCGATGCGCGCGGTCTCGCGGTCGAGAAAATCCGCGATGGCTTTTTGGGTTTCAAGATCTGGATACGATACTTTGATCGAGCCGAGTTGCGACTGCGTAAGTTTATCCCGTGTAGATCCATTGATGTATTTCGCATATTCAACTTGGTTGAGGAAATAGCAGAGGAATCTGTCGTCAATAGCAGCTTTGACTGGCTTCAGGATGTGTATATGGTTGTTGGGCCAAATAGGCCCATCAGAAATGAAGGCAACATCTTTGTCATGTTCGAAGAATGGCGCGCCATCCTCTCCTATGAGCAGAACTCGTTCGCTGATCAGTGCTTCATCAACATGATCCACGATACCATTCGCTCCCCAATAGGGTACATCTCCCTGTCGTTCTCCCCTTTCTGTAGCGTTAAGTGGAATACGAACCGAATCTAAGTTCTTTGCTAACCAGCGCAGGCGTGTAGTTTTCATTGCGCTACCCTCCAAGCCGCTCTGGTCCGCCAGCCCGCCGGAAAGCCCATGCTGGCAGGATCGGCCAGCGGGCAGCCGTCGATCAGTGCGACAAGGCGCTTTTTCCATTCATTGTCCGGCGCGATCAGGGCCAGGAGGTAGTCGAGCATCACCAGAGTGTTGTGCAGATAGCGCGGATCGGCATCCCGCATGGCGACTGGAAGCTTGGCGGGAAATCTCGGTGCGGTCATCGTCACAGTAAAACGCTTGTTCCAAAGTCTGCCATGATGAGCGCAGATATTACGCACGTGACTGGTGTGATGCGCAACGGACGCGAGCACTTTCTCGTCAAGGCCGAAGGGTTTGGCAATGGCTTGCCGCTCAGCGCGAAGTTTGAGATCGCTGTAGAATTTTGACAAAAGCCCAAATGACATGACCTCAGCAGCCATCCACACAGGAGGAAGCTTGGGGGAGGAGTACTTTTTTCGATAGTGATCCGCAAAAGTATCGCGAGACCGGTTGAATTCCTTGCTCAGGTCAGCAACGGCCTTTGCGTGGCGCGCGATATGCGCATAGTGCCGCTGTTCCAGATAACCATGCGGTCCGTGGCTCATCGCCATGTGATGTGCCCATTGTGCGCGAAAAGCGACCTCAACACGCTCGATTGCATCCAGAACCAGCAACCGGAGCTCTCGATCAAAGATGTATAGCGCTAGGACATCTTCAAATGCTGTCCCTTTGCAGAAGGCATGGTCACCGTTACCAGCGGCGGGCACTTCGAAGGGTAGCCAGTAGGCTCGGAGCCGATAGTAGGAGATGAATTGCAAGTAGTGCTGAGCAAGCACGTCATCGCCGATTTCCATGCCGCGACATTTCAGCAGTTCAATTTGATCATCTATGGATACAGCAGGCTTTTCAAACTTCATGCGGCACCACCAAGCCGCGAAAGCGATGCCCTGAAAACAAGTAACCCGCCGGGGTGCGCAGTGCGAAACCGAGGTTCCGTCCGAGGCGTGGCGGGTCTTGTTGAGACAACAGATAGGGCAGGAATCCTACCAAAGCAATAAGAAACCGACCGGTCCGCGCCAAAAATCATGCCGCCACCTCCTTCAGGAGTCCAGCGATCTCGGCCTCCAACGCCTTCAGTTCCGCGTCGATCTCTTCAAGCGGGCGGGGTGGCACGTAATGATAGAAATAGCGATTAAAGTTGATCTCATAGCCGACGCGCCCAACCCGCTTGTCGCGGGCGTCCTTGTAACTCTCATCGACCCAGGCATCGGGCACGAAGGGCAGCACCTCGCGCTTCATGTAGTCGCGCCAATCTTCTGCCAGGGGCACAAGTTCGTGGTCGCGCAGATCGGTATCTGGTTCGGGGTTCCCGTTCTTGTCGGTGCAGATGTCGGCTTCGTCATCTCGCTCTGACAGTGCGGCCAAGATCGCCTTTTTAACAGGTGCCCCGATCTTCAACCCCGTGGTTTTCAGCGCCTTGTTCAGTGCTTCTTCGAAGACAGTCCGGTTGGTGAAGAGTTGATCGCCGATGGTAAGAAGCGCGGCCTCGATGGCCGCCTGGTTGGTTTCATCCTGCCGCGCGTAGGGTTTCTGGTTGGCCAGACGGGCAAGCCGCTCGGCGCTAACCTGGAAATTCAGCTTGAGCGGACGCTCAACGCGGATTTCGCGGTAGCCGAAGTCGGCAGTATCAAAGATGCTGGAGACCTCGCCTTCTCCGCTTTCGCCATTGAGGAAACCTGCATAGATGCGGACTATCTCAGCGCGGGCTTCCTCCGTAATTTCCCGGCGCTTGCTGCCCAACGACTTGCGCATGGATTTCCAGAAGCGTTCGCAACTGGCGTCGATGAGCTGCACCTTGCCATGCCGTTTAGCAGGCTTGCGGTTGGTGAGGAGCCAGACATAGGTCTGGATGCCGGTATTATAGAACAGGTCGGTGGGCAGTGCGATGATAGCCTCAACCCAATCGTTCTCAAGCATCCACCTCCGGATTTCGCTCTCGCCCGACCCCGCGCCGCCAGTAAACAACGGTGAGCCGTTCATGACGATGCCGATCCGCGAACCGATCTCGTCGTCGCGCATCTTGGAAATCATGTGCTGAAGGAACAAGAGTTGACCGTCAGAGATGCGGGGGGTGCCTGCGCCAAAACGCCCTTCCATCCCGAGGTTTTCAGCCTCGGATTTGATGGGTTCTTGGTACTTTTTCCAGTCCACACCGTAAGGGGGGTTGGAGAGCATGTAGTGAAAACGCTTGCCCGCATGGGCGTCCTGGGTGAGCGTGTTGCCGAAGGCGATCTGCTCGGGATCGTGCCCCGTGACCAGCATGTCAGATTTGCAGATGCCGAAGGACTCGCCGTTCAGCTCCTGGCCATAGAGTTCAACGCGGATGGCGTCGTTAAAATCCTTCAAAGCCTCCTCGGTCAGCGCCAACATCCCGCCAGTACCACAAGCAGGATCGTATACCTGACGGATGATGCCGCGCCCGGTGAGTTTTTCATCGTCGTTGGCGATGAGAAGCTCGACGATGAGCCGGATCACCTCGCGCGGAGTAAAATGTTCCCCGGCGGTTTCGTTCGAGATCTCCGAGAACCGGCGGATCAGTTCCTCGAAGAGGTAACCCATCTCAAGGTTCGAGATGGTGTTGGGGTGCAAGTCAATTTCACAGAAGCGTTCGAAGACATTCCAAAGAATACCGCCATCTTTCAGGCGCTTGAGCTGGTCGGTAAAGAGAAACTTATCAAGGAAGATGTCGCGAACGTTCCCTGAGAAATTGGTAATGTAGTCCACCAGATTGTCGTGGAGTTGACGGGGGTCTTGTCCGCGCAGCGTGTCAAAAGTGAAGCGGGATAAGTTGTAGACCCTCACATTGCCGCCCACCGCGCCAAACAGCATCATGTCGCGGGTTGCCTCATCTACCCTATCCGGCAGGGACTCTGCTGTGTCCAAAACATAGGTTTTCGTCAGTTCCAAAATGCAATCAAGGCGACGAAGCACCACAAAAGGCAGAATAACTTTGCCGTATTCTGACTGTTTGAAATCACCGCGCAAAATCTCGGCGATGGACCAGACGAAGCCACCTAGGTTTTGAATGTCTGCGGCCATCTGCTACTTACCCTTTTCTTCAGTGCCGGTGGCCGAGAAAGGCTCCAACGTGATCTTCGACGCCCTCAACATCACTTGGGCATAATCGTATTCCAGCTGGCATTGCATCCAGCCTTTTGCGGATGTGCCAAAAACCTTCTCCAGCCGCACAGCCATTTCAGCGGAGATACCGGAACGCCCATTTAGAAGATTGCTCAGTGTTCGACGATCTACGCCCAGTATTTGGGCTGCCTGCGTTACCGACAAACTATTCGCCGTGACGCAAACTCTTCGCACTTCAATCCCTGGGTGCATCATTCCTTAAATCCATTTCTGCTTAAGAGGGAGTAAGCTGTCTATGGACACTAGTCAATTCTGCGCCTGTTAGCCCATGATAATTTTTTGCTTATCACGCTGGCTGCGAGTCAGTCAGGCTCAACCAATTCTACATGGCTGACACCAAGCGCTTGGGCCAACTCGTACAGCGTAATCACTGTGGGGTTGCGCTTTCCGCGTTCCAAGCCGCTTAGATACTGCTGACTGAAGCCAGAACGCTCCTCAATCTGCTCCTGTGTAAGGCCTTTTTCTCTCCGTATCCGAGCGAAGTTCTGTCCAACTAATTTGCGCATATCCATGCGCAGGACGATTGTGGATTACATACTTTAATGTTATCAACTATAATATGTATTTGATAATGAGGACATGCAGTATGCACACCATCACCATTCATGCAGCTAAGGGCGGGTCCGGGCGGACGACGGCAGTTATGGCGTTGGCGTCGGGATTTCTGGCTTTGGGCAAGCGCGTGATGGTGATGGATTGCACCAGCCAGACCTGCAGGGGTCGAAAATGTCAGGAGCTTACCACATTGCAGGCATGGCTTGCTGCAATGGAGGCTTGCCGGTTTCTGCCGCCTCAACTGGAGTTAGCCGAATGCCCCTCGGACGAGCGTGTTGAGGATGCTTTGGCAGCCGCCGCGACACGCGGCTTTGATATCGTCCTGATGGATACACAGGTCTATCCTGAAGACGCCCTGTCGATGGCACTTGCGAAGGCTGATCTGGTTGTCGTGCCCGCTACAGGTTCGATAGAGGCGGGCCTCTCATCACAGAGCATCGATGAACAATTTGACTGCCCCGAACACATCATTGGCCTGATCACCGGCCATCGTCACGGTGGGGTAGAAGCTGCTGAGATACGTGCGGCCTTTGGCACGCTTCCCGTACTCCACTCAGAACTCCCTGTCTCAGAAGCGCTGGCTGAACAGATTCTGCATGGTGATGTCGCTCATTTCACCTCCATGCTGGCCTGCAAGTCTGGCCAGCCCGGATACGCCCGCTATCGCGAAGCGCAAACAGCCTGGTCCGAAGTACTTGCCCTGACCATAGAGCTCCAGTGGGCCCTGAAAGGCCTACGCCTTGAAGCCTTTGAAGGCGATATCTCTCCCTTTTCCTACATCAGAAAGTCCGTTGCATGATCCGTTTTGCATTTGTGCTTGGTTGTTGCCTGTCCGTTGCCTCCGCTGCTTTCGCGGAAAATACGTTGACCGCCATGCCAGCACCCGCTGAGCGTCCGTACCCCTATGAGATCCTCGGCCTGCAACCGGGCGATCCGCTGGATGATATTCTCGCTGTTTACGCTGAACGCAGCGACGCTGCCCCAACAAGCGAAAGCGAAGTTCTGCGGATACAATCCCCCGATGGCGCGGTGTTTGAGTTCACCTATCAGCTGCACTCACGGATCGGCGATGTCGGCATCAATGGACGCCTGGCCAAGGCAGCGCAGGATCAGATAACCGCGCGCCTGTCCTCGAATGTGATGGAGCAGCGTCCCATGGCGATTTATCGCAGCATTCGCCAGCCAAGTGACGAGTTACCCGAGCCACTGGAGCTGAAAGCCCAGATCGAAGAGACCTATGGTCCGCCCTCTCGCGTCGAGATCAATGGGCGCGACATGGTGCTGACCTATGCCTGGAGCACGGACGGCTTCATTCCCGACCTCGATGCGCTTGGACCGATCAGGCATGAGGAGACGACCCGTTCGGGCGGCAAGCTCATCACAGAATATGAGCTGTGTGGCTCGGCTCAGCACTATCGCAACACGGTCGAGTATCGGTTTGAGCACCCCCGCGACAAGCTGATCAAACCGGGCTGCATCGCGACCTTCAAAGTCAGCTATCGTGGTGAACCCGGCATGACCTCCATCACCTTCTCTCTGGAGGACTATGAGCTCGGCCGAATGCACACCGAAGAACTGGATCGTCAGATCGTCGAGGCGCTGACCGGTGAGGAGGTTGAAGCCTCGGACATGGATCTGTGATTTCCCGGATAGTCGGGCGGGTACAAAGCCGCTATGAACGCCACATGATCACAGTACGCGCAGATATCACCCTATTTTAGCGCCCGCAGAATGGCGGGCGGCTTCGAGCTGTTCGCCACGCGATGATCCCCCATCCCCGCACTGCCTCTGACGCCGCCGCCATTCATAACGGACGGGCATGACGGAGTTAAAGACATGACCAATTGGTATACGGCAGACCCGCATTTCGGGCACGAGAACATCATCAAGTTCTGTGACCGCCCCTTCCGCTCGGCGAACCACATGGATGCGGTTCTGATGCAGAATCTATGGGCCATGGTTGGGCCTAAGGATGCCCTGTGGATCGTTGGTGACTTTGCCTTTGGACAGAAGGCAAAGGATCGCGAATGGCTGACCAAACTGTTCGCCAAGCTGCCGGGAGCAGAGAAACACCTGATTGTCGGCAATCACGACTTGGAGCCGACGCTGGCATTGCCATGGGACAGCATCTCGCATCTGGCAGAGGTCAAGGACGGCCCTGACAACCAGATGCATACCTTGTGTCATTACCCGATGATCACCTGGAATCGAGCCCGGCGCGGTGCGCTGCAGATCTTCGGCCATGTGCACAAGAACTGGAAAGGCTCCAGCAACAGCGTCAATGCTGGCGTTGATGTGTGGGATTACATGCCGGTGCGCTTCGAGGATCTCGCGCGGCGCGCCAAGTCGCTGCCCCAGAACAAGCACTGGGCCGATGTCGAGCATAATGCGAGGGAGTTCTGAGATGTCCCGGTCTTATCGCAAGACGCCCATTTGCGGGATGACCGCCGCTGCAAGCGACAAGGCATTCAAGACAGCCGAGCACAAGCGGGCAATAAACCTATTCATTATAGAAATGGATCGTCATCGTGCAGGCGGCATCCCGCAAAGGGACTATAGCTTGATACTCTGGTGATCCGTAAAAAGCCTGCGCTGCTTCCATGCTAGGATATCGAAACACTGCAGCGATGTGCGGAGCCTTTTCGCTTCCCCGCATTGTCCCTTCAAATTCGCCCCGAACAACGACCTCAACATCATGCTGCGTCATCAGGACGGCGGCGGCAGAGACGTATTCGCGAAATTTCTGAGTATCTTTGACCTCAGCATATGAGAAATTCAGTACAGGCATCGGTGGTCCTCCACTTGGTCTTAAGTTGACGATTATCTGGTTTCGAAAGCGGGTTTGGATGGTTCAAATGGATACTTCCATTTGATGACGATGATCGCTGTAACAATGACCTGGACCACCGCAAACACCACCATCGCAGATGGAAGGCCGAGCATATCCGCAAGTGCTCCGCTGGCGATTACGGGAAGAGAGAAGCCAAAGTAGGCGTAGACAAATAACCCGGCTGTTGCGCGCGCCCGATCATCTGGTGCACGCAAGGAAACCTCAGCCAATGAGGCGAGATAGGTAAAACCGTAGCTCGCTGCGCTGGTGATGCAGGTGCCAAGAAGAACAAGTGCCAGTACCTTCAGCCAGACACCAGCCAGAAGAACCAGAAAACCAAGCGGGATCAGAATGAAACCTAGAGCGAGAGCACGCGCATTGGTTATGCGTCGTGCAATCGGCTGGCACAGGAACCCCACGAAGATGGCCAGAAAAATGACGAGACCGGTCCAACCTCCGAGATTGTTTTCAGCCAGTTCTAGCGGAACGACAGCAATGGTCATACCGGTTGTAGACCACGCCAGTGCCATCGCCGCTCCGAAGACCCACGTTCCTGCTGGGAACACCGGCAGGCGCAAGAGTGAAACCGGCCTCGGCTTGTCGATACGGGGCAGTGTCAGGGCAATCAATGCCAGTACCGGAGCGACTACGAAAAGCGCAATGTAGCTGGCTGGTAAGAGCGTATGACCTTGCAGGCCGAGACTGATACCGGTTGCCAGTGCGCTGCCGCCAAAACCAAGAGACGTAGCCGAAGTCACAATAAGAGCCGCGTTTCTAGCGCGATCTGCGCCCAGGATTTCAGTCATATAGGCGGTTCCGGATGTTGTCGCGAGGCCGGTGCCGATCCCGAGCATGAAACGTGCAATCACCAGACTGATCCAGCTGGGGGCTTGCACGAGAAGTGTTGTCGCAATGGTGCCAAGAATCAGTGCCAGGGCAATCGGAAACCGCCGCCCGATCCGGTCTGATAGGCCTCCGAGCAGCAAAAGCGTCGGCATAAGACCCCCCACATAGGCTGCAAATGCAACCGTTACAGCTGTCGCGCCCACATCACTTTCTGCCGCGTAGGAATCGTAGAGCGGGGCCTGTAGATTCACCGCAAATGTCACCGTAAACAGACCAAGGGCGAGAATTGAAACTGGGATCACTTTGGGCATGGGTGGACCTCGAAGATTGACTTGAGATCGAAATGCCACGATGAATAATATATGACAATTTTTCTATTGTACTAGATACAGTGAGATTATGAAGAAGCCCAAATACGTGCGTTTGGCAGATGTGCTTTCCAACGCGATCCAGAACGGCAAACTAGCTCCGGGCACGAAGCTTCCGACACATCGGGCCTTTGCGGAACAGGCTGGTGTGGCTCTTGCAACCGCGACAAATGCCTACAGAGAGCTTGAAAAGAGAGGTTTGATTATCGGTGAGGCCGGTCGTGGTACATTCGTGCGCGACCTCGGATTGCCTCCAACGCTTGGCGTTCAGCAGACTGCCGCCGACGGTCTTGTCGATCTTATCTTCAACATGCCTGGCGATGCGGGTGACGCGGAAATGCTGCGTGCAGGATTGCGGCAACTCGCAGTGGCGGGAGATCTGGAGGCCATGTTGCGCTATCAACCCCACGGTGGGCGAGCGCATGAACGCCGGATCATTGCCCGAAGTCTTACTTCAATTCTTGGTCCAACTGATCCGGAATGCCTTCTGATGACATCCGGCGCTCAGCATGGGCTGGCAACCATTGTATTGGGGCTGTTGCGGCGCGGGGAAGCGGTTGCGACCGATGCGTTGACCTATCCGGGCTTCAAATCCATCGCTGCCCTACAGGACCTCGAACTTGTTCCGGTGGAAGGGCAAGCCGGTATAATGGACCCTGAAGAACTGGACCGGCAATGTCGTGATAGAAAGATACGTGCGGTCTATTTGATGCCGACAGTCCATAACCCCCTAGGGTCAGTTATGGATGAAATGACGCGCCTGCGTATCATCGAGACCGCACAAAAGCATGACCTTCTGATCATCGAAGATGCGGCATATGCTTTTCTGGAGCCGAACCCGCCGCCAAGCCTGTTTTCACTCGCGCCTGAGCGAACGGTCTATGTGGGCGGTTTCTCGAAAAGCATCGCGACGGGGTTGCGATTGGGCTACGTGGTTGCCCCAGCCGCACATATCAACCGATTGCTCGAAATGATCAGAGCGACGACCTGGAATGCTCCGGCACTGATTTCCGGCCTAGTCACAAGCTGGGTCGAGGACGGCACACTCGCCAAATCCGAAGAGGCCCGAAAGCAGGACGGAGCGGAGCGCCAGCAGATTTGTCGAGCTGTTCTGGGTGAATCGGCAGCTCTCGGGCATCGCAACGCTGGCTTCGCTTGGTTGCCTCTTGAAAAGGGCGTTCGGGCCGAACCGGTGGTCACGCGCCTCAAAGAACTTGGCATCTCGGCGTCCGGTGCGGAACCCTTTGCAACAACGATTGCAGTGCCACAGGCGTTGCGGCTCGCTTTTGGCGGTATACCAATGGAGAAACTGGAAGGGGTGTTTCAGATCGTCCGTGATACTATCGACGAGGTTTCGGTATAGTAGAATTTTAGCAGGAGGCCTTCACACCCTGGCTGTGAAGGGCCGTTTCGGTCTCAATCGGATAACCGATACATACGCCCATTAAGGTGTGCGATCTCCGACAAACCTGCCGCCCGCCAACGCCGTAATCGGGCACCCTCTGGGACTACAATCACTGTTCGCCCCCGAAACTCGACGAGCTTGATGCCAACGCGCTCGCGCAGGGTTACAAAGTGCTCAAGCTCCTGACGTACCGCCTCTCTTTCCTCTATCATATTCTGGAGTTCAGCCCCGACTTCAAGAAGCTTGGCTTCAGTTGCGTCAACTTTCTGTGCCAAGTCAGCGTGTATCCTGGCGAGTTCCGTCTCACCTTCCTCTCGCACCGCTTCGATTTCTGCCGCGTATGTTGCACGCAAGAGGTCAGCTTCGTTTTCGGCTGCCGCTTTCACCTTCGCGCCAGACCACATCGCAAAGGAGACAATGATCAGCGCAAGAATCAAAGCGGCAGCGATACCGACGCGGGTTAATATCCAAATCTGGCGAAGGCGTTTCTCCAGGGCATAAGCACGCTCTTCAATGAGATCTGTTCGCGCATTCAATCCGCCGACAGACAATGACGCCTGACACACAGCACCTTTCAGTTCTTCAACGGCCTGCCCTGCATCATCTATTTCTGCTGTTCCGTTGGAGCGTCGTCTGGCCTCAAGGTCCGCGATTCTGTCATCGAGATTCTTTGTCACGGCTCAATACCCTTCGATACCGGTCTCACTACTGAATTCAAAGTCCCAGATTGGCGGTCGCGTTCGGATTTGATTTCTTCAGATGGCAATAACTGCGCGAGTCTCGACCAGACCCGACTGACTACGATAACTGCGTTCTGAATGATCGGAGCTATCTCAAGCTCTTGAACTTCGCGCCCGAGCTCAAGGTCCTCGAAACACAGTTTTGATTGCCGCCCATCGAACCGCACGCTCCCGGTCAGAACGCCAACCAGGACACGAGCTGTAGTCGCAGCAACATGCAAGACAGTATTTCTCAGAACCTCGCGCCTTTCCTGTTCGAAAGCACTGCGCTCGGATTGGACCTCCGCCACCCGATGTTCCAAACGCTTGGCTTCTTTATCCAGCTTTGCCTGAACTTCTTGCTTCATCGCAGCAATGTCCTCATTCGCCCTTGCGCGAACTTCTTGGGCCTCTTCTTCGGCTTGGCTTTGCGCTGACAAAGCTTCTGCAAACAACGCCTCAGCAGCATCGAGTTTTTTGACTATCTCCTCGGCTCTCCGGTCAGCATCAGCGTCGAGCTGTGCTTCAATGTCGGCAATTTGTTCAACACGCTCGGTCATCTGCCGGATCTGCGCTGCATCTCGTCGCGCTTGTTCTTTGCGCTGCTTCCATTGCTCCCGCGATAGCCGTTCCCGCTTTGGGCCGACGCGCGTCAACCCTGCCGGAAGGCCTACTTCGGCAAAGTACTGATCCTGCAGGTCACGGCCTCGCGCGCGATAGGCGAGGTTCCCGAGTTTTACCGCTTCCTTGGCCGATTTTCCGCTTTCTCTGGCGGTAGCTTCGGCGTCTTGCTTGGCTTTCCAGGCTGGGTTCAGGTGGCGCGCAGAACAACTGGGATCATCGAATGGCAAGATGAACGCATGGATATGCGGATGTTCTTCATCCACATGCTCGACCACGGAAATCAGGCGATCACCAAACGTTTCCTTGAGCCAACGGACGTTCAAATCGATCCAGCGCGCATAGTCCTCCCGACCAGCGGCTTCAGTGGCGACCTGCTTTGTTAAAAGAGGGTACGATGCAACAGCCGTCAGCAAAGTATGGCGATCTTTTCGGATACCGCGACGCGCAGATGTGCCGTCTTTCAGCGCAACTTCGACATAACCAGCTTCAACAATCACATCATGCTTTTCCCGCACTTGCTGAGGGGTTAACCCATAGATCAAATTTGGCGGCTCAGGGTTCTCAACGTGCTGACAAAACTCGGGCGCTCGGCCAGCTTCATCCAGTATCTGCTGAACACTTTGACCAATCTTGTTGGCTTTGCGCGAATAGCTTTGAATATGCAAAAACTGAGGGCCTGACATTATTGCCGACCCCAGTGAGATGAAACACAATATTGACCGACTATTGAGTTGATAAACAACTCGTCGGGCAAGACGCTGCGCCCCTGCACCCAGCCTGCGGCTTTGCCGCCGATCCATTCCGGATCGAAGCCACCGTTGGCGGCTGCAACACCAGCCCGCGCCAGCCTTTTGGTGGGCGCGCGGTCTGATGTTGCCAAATTGTTGTCAGCAAGCATGCGGGACCGAGCTATCCTAATATCAAACGGCATCTCGTTGCCTTTCGACATAGGTCATCAGTTCGCCGAACAGGCTATCTATCACTGCCCCTTGGCGTGCTTCCGATCTCGCCATACCAACAAACGCTGCCGCAGCGGTTTTTCGAACCCGATAGCCATCTGTGCGTTCAGTATTGCGATCAGCGATCATGAGGCAGAGTGCTGCTCGCTTCGGCCCTAAAGCGTCACAATGGCGCTGCCATATGCCCGTCTTGATCCCGAGCTGACCAGCCCTATCCCGCACCGCCTGCTGGATTGACTGCCAACTGAGCTGGCCACGGTTGTCTAGCGCGTTCCAGTACAGCTCGATGATCTCTCGCAGTGGCGCGCTCGCCAGCAGCGCCACTTGGGCAGGCGTTGTGCGGACCGGCTGAGTGGTAAGCCGTTTTTCAGCGGTACAAGTTTTATTGATATTTTCTTTACTTGTATTGAGTGCGGGTGAAATGTCGCACTGGTGGGACTTTTCACCCCTACGAATTTGTGCGGAAAAGTCCTCCCAGACTGCCTCCAGCGCTTTGGCCACCTGCCGCAGGCGTTCGAAGCTTTGAATGGTCGAAGGACGGCGATTGGGCAAGACCTCCTCGGCGGCTTCCATTGCACCCTCGAAGCACAGCCTGCGAATGTTGCCGAACAGAGTTTTGATCCGGATGCGAAGCCGTTCGGCCTCCTCCTCTTCAAATGCTGCCTTTCGTGCTGCAGCCTGAACTTCGGTGGCGCGCGCGATCAGGGGCGCGAGGTTGATCCCGAACTCACTGCCGATTTTACCATCTCTCCGGGAGCCGCCACGACGACTGTGGTCGGATGCCGTTTTAGCCAGCAGCCCTCTCTGAATCAGATCACCCTCAATGCGCGCGATCTGCCGTCTGTCCAGTCCGGCCTGAGCCGCAATCTTCGTGACCGAAGTCCAGAAGCTACAAATCCGGCCAGCGAGGAAGTCCTCGTCTATCGTGTTGGAGATCGCGACCTTCAGATAAGCGATTGCGCCTTTGCTGAGACCGAGCTGGCAACGTGCTCGTTCTATTAACCCAAAGAACTGCCAGCGCGTCATGCCCTCCGGCAAACCGCCATGTGTGAGGTGCTGTGTCATGACTGCACCTGCCATCCCGAGCTTGCGGGATTCTGGGGTTTCTGGTAGTGAGGAAGGGCAATGAACTTTTGTTTGTCGTCGGAAAGGGCTGCAACCCTTCCGGCGACTTTCTTTTTGATCGGTGTGTTCTCGGAAAAGTTGGAACCGTGCCTTGTAAGCCATTGATTCCTTATGACGGCACTATTTGGAACTTTCCGTTGTAAGCTCTTGTAATTTCGTGGTTCGCCCCGTTCTGCCGGGGTCGCCAAACCTGCCAATAAAATCAGGGCCTTGCGATTTTCACAGCGATGCGGTTTGCAACATCGTGCAGGATTTTGCAGCTTCTGTACGGGAACATGTAAAGAACACCCGTACAAATCCCGCACAGGATGAAGTGTCCTACAAAGAATTCTGCCGAACTCATACAACGAAAAATCCCGGCTCGGCGGCAACCGAAACCGGGATAAAATCTAAAATAAAAGCGTCCAGCTTTCGTCAGTACTGTACCTCAAGAACCGCCGTCAAAGCAACCGGCATTCAGGGCTGTCATCGGCTGTCAGGCGGTGCATCATGAGCGTTCGCCTTGTACACGGAGGCCTCCCCTCAGACATCACGTCTCATCAACTGAAGCGATTTCTGAAGCGAGCCAGAGTGTCGCTTGGCCTGTCAAAAGGTGCGATAGAGTATCTCGTCTTTGCCATCGACAACTGCCAAACATCAGATTTCCTTCAAGGCAGGATCTGTGCGATCTGGCATTCTCTGGAACGGCTTGCTCAGACCTTCGGGCTATCGAAAAGGCAGGTAGGGCGTATCGAGGCCGAGCTTGTTGACGCGGGGTTGATCCGTCGCACTTATCCTGAGCGTAAGAGCCGCTCCGGTGATCGAGTTGATGGTGTTATTACGCGCGCGGCGGGTATCAACCTCGCCCCGCTGATCGAACAAGCTGAGTATGTTCGTTTGTTGGTCAGCCGCCAAATGCAGAACGACGATGATCACAAGCGGCTACGTGAGCATATCCAAGGCCTCTTTCGGCAAATCAGAGAGCTGGGCAATGCTAATGCTGATGATGCCGCGACCAGCATTTTGCCCCGTCGTCGGCCAACAGAACTCACCGACATTGTCAAAATGCAGGAGGTTGCCGAAGCGCTTGAAGCGGTACTTTCCGACTTTTCGACGAACTGCGGTCAGCCAAACATGACCGTTGGGTCAGACGAAAATGTCCGACTCAATACGAACGAAGAAAAGAAAATCAAAACTCGTATGGCTGAGAAGCCGATGGAAGAACGCCGGTTGAACACCAGCCCAACCCACGCCCGGTTACTGGCTGGACCACAGTTGGCCGAGTACATTGACCTGTATGGCTGTGGTGGTCCGCTCGACTGGCAAACGGTCACAAGGGCTGCGCATGGGTGCGCCATCAGCACATGGGCAACGTTGAGCTGCATTTCCTGGTCCCACGTCTTGAGCTCTACGAGAACCGGTCATTCAACCCCGCGCCCCCAGGGTCGGAGCGCTTCTTCAATTCATTCCGTGACTATTGGAATTCCCGCGAAGGCTGGATCAGTCCAGAAGAGCCAGAACGGAAATGCGCATGATACGCCCGAGGGCCGCGCCCTGCTGACCGATTGGGAGGCGCCGATCAAAGGTGTGCCCCTGCTCATGGACCGGGCCTATGAAGGTGATGAGACGCGCCAGTTAGTGCTCGATCTGGGCATGGTTCCGGTTGTCCCTCCGAAGGCAAACCGGCGGGTCAAATGGGGCTACGACCGCACCCTCTACAAGAGGCGCAACGAAGTCGAACGCCTGTTCCGAAGGCTGAAAGGCTTCCGACGTATCTTCTCAAGATTCGAAAAGCTTGATGTCATGTACCGCGCCTTTCTGAACGTCACCCTCATCGTGGAGATGATTAAGTGTTAACAGGCCCTAGTAATGCGCGTTCGATTGTGTGCAGTTAGCCCAGGAGGATGGTGAACCCTTCATCGACACGGTACTCCTGCAAATTGTTACCTTCACCAACCCGGTCTATAACCATGAAGGTTTGCCCAGAAACAAGCGGGGTCAGCACACCGTGCCAGGTGTTTCGAAAATAGTTCACCGCCTGTCCTGATTGGGTCAGAAACGCCTTTGGATCATGCGGTTTTCCGTTGTCGTCCAAGGCGACGATGACCAGAAACGGATCTGGTGTCATCGGGATAAAGGCCTGCGACCCCAGCGGATGGCGTTCCAGCAAGTTGCATGTATAGGGCAATGTTACCGGCGTGCTGGCAAACAGGCTGATCGCAGCCCGGCCATCGCTGAAATCCAGCTTGGCGCGGTCATGAAACCGTCCGCAGCGCCCGTCATTGATGATCACATCGGGATCGCCGGACACCTCAAGCACATCGCCGAACGGCGCAAAGGCCTCTGCTGTCAGGGGCTGTATATGTATATCGGTCACAGGCGCAGGCCCGGATGCCGGTTCACGTCCTTATAGAGCAGATAGCGGAAGCGTCCGGGGCCGCCTGCATAGCAGGCCTGCGGGCAAAAGGCGCGCAGCCACATGAAATCGCCGGCCTCAACCTCAACCCAGTCACCATTCAGCCGGTAAACGGCCTTGCCTTCCAGTACATATAGCCCGTGCTCCATGACATGGGTCTCGGCAAAGGGGATGCTGCCGCCAGGTTCGAAATTGACGATGTTGACATGCATGTCATGGCGCAGGTCGTCTGGCTCGACAAACCGGGTGGTGGACCAGGCATCGGTGTTCGACATCGCGTTGGGCGCAACGTCTTTTTCGTTTGTGACGAAGGGGTCTGGCACGGCGATCCCGTCAACCGGTTCATAAGCTTTGCGGATCCAGTGGAACGTGGCCGGGCTGGTCCCTGGATTGCGCAGGGTCCATTGGGTTCCGGGTGGAATATAGGCATAGCCGCCCGGGTCCATCTGGTGTGTCTGGCCAGCAATGGTTAGGTTCAGGGTGCCGGAGACAACGAACAGAACCGCCTCGGCCCCCTGATCAGGCTCGGGCGCGTCCGAACCGCCGCCGGGCGCGACCTCCATCACATATTGGGCGAAAGTCTCAGCAAAGCCGCTCAGCGGGCGGGCGATGATCCAGGCGCGGGTATCGGTCCAGTGTGGCAGGGCAGAGGTGACAATATCGGTCATCACACCCTTGGGGATCACGGCATAGGCCTGGGTAAAGATGGCCCGGCCTGTCAAAAGCTGGCTTTGCGGCGGCAGACCGCCCGGTGGGGTGGCGTAGGTGTTCATGGCAGAATGTCCTTTAGCCGCAGTAGTGCGATGCGTTCCACCTGACGGCAGGCTTGGGCAAATTCAGTGTCCCGGTCATTGTCGATGCGGGTCTGGAAGGCAGACAGGATATCGTCCTTCCCCAGCCCTTTGACCGCAATGATGAACGGAAAGCCGAATTTTTCCGTATAACGGGTGTTAAGATCGGTAAACGCCGTGCGTTCCGCATCTGTCAGCGCGTCCAGTCCGGCAGAGGCTTGCTCGGCCGTGCTTTCGGCTGTCAGGCGTTTGGCGGCAGCCAGCTTTCCGGCCAGATCAGGGTGCGCCCGCAAAACACCCAGCCTTTCGTCGTTGCTGGCGGCGCGAAATGCACGGGCCAGTGCGTTTTGCAGACCTATGGCGGTATCATGCGACGGGCCGAGTTCCAGTTCAAATGCGCGTTCCGCCACCCATTGCGAATGCTCAAAGATGTTGCCGTAACGGGTGACGAAATCATCGCGGCCCATCTGGCTGGGGCGGTCCCAGGGCTTGGGCGCGGGATGTTCTGCCGCCCAATGGCGCGCGATGTCTATACGGCGCGGTAGCCAGACAGCGTCATGAGACTTCACGTAGTCGATAAAGCGCCGCAGCGCCTGCACCCGCCCCGGACGCCCGATCAGGCGGCAGTGCAGGCCGATGCTCATCATCGCGGGACGGCCTGCCTGACCTTCGGCATAAAGCGTATCGAAACTGTCCTTCAGATACGCATAAAACTGATCGCCAGAGTTGAAACCCTGCGGTGTGGCGAACCGCATGTCATTGGCGTCCAGCGTGTAAGGGATGATCAGTTGTTGGTGCCCGTCGACATCCCGCCAATAGGGCAGATCGTCGTCATAGGTATCCGAGACATAGGCAAAGCCGCCTTCGCGCGCCGCCAGCGCCACCGTATTGACCGAACAGCGCCCCGTATACCAGCCCAGAGGACGCTTCCCCACGACTTCGGTGTGCAGACGGATCGCTTCGTCCATATTTGCCTGCTCTTCAGCTTCTGTTGCGTCCTTGTATTCGATCCATTTCAGGCCGTGGCTGGCGATCTCCCAGCCCGCATCCTTCATTGCTGCGACCTGATGCGGCGACCGGGCAAGGGCTGTAGCCACGCCATAGATTGTCAGCGGCACCTCAGCCTCGGTGAACAGCCGGTGCAACCGCCAGAATCCGGCGCGTGCGCCATATTCATAGATCGATTCCATGTTCCAGTGGCGCTGGCCGGGCCATTGGGCAGCCCCGACAATCTCGGAAAGGAAGGCTTCGGACGCTGCATCGCCATGCAACACGCAGTTTTCGCCACCTTCTTCGTAGTTCAGTACAAACTGCACCGCGACAGCGGCCCCACCGGGCCAGCGCGGATCGGGCGGGTTGGGCCCATAGCCCTGCATATCGCGGGGATAGCGGGTCGTCATTCTGGATCACCTCGGCAAAGTCGTGCCGAACCTAGGCCGGGCGTGCGCGGATTGGCAAGGCAGTAGATTAGTCGATGGATGTAACCTCGTCCAACTGTCCAAAGCTGTGCTCCATGCCCTCTTCCATGCCGGTTTCCAGCATCGCGGTCATGGCTGCGGCGTCTGGCAGGCTCATTCGCAGCGTCATCAGGGTTCCGCTGCCATCTGCGACAAAGGCCGTCTCGATCCTGTTATCTGGAGTTGGATTAGGCATATGCATCCGTTCGACATGCAGAATGCGGTTCGGACGATCCATTTCTAGAAATTCACCAGTGATGGAGAAGCTTTGCCCCTCTGCATTCTGCCAGACATAGCGAAAACGACCGCCGGGCCGGGCGTCGCACTGGCATTCCAGCATTTGCCAGCCATCGGGACCTCGCATCCAGCGCTGGATGATGTCCGGTTGGGTATGGGCGTCATAGATAACCTCAGGCAAAGCGCGGAACTGGCGGGTGAAGACGATATGGTGATCGCCACGCTCGACGATTTTCAGCTTACTCATTGTGTCGGTTCCTCTGGGTTTGATGCAAGAACCTGATCCAGACGACTGTAGTTGCGTTCCATGGTGCTGGTGATCGTGTCGAGCCATTCTTGGATTGGGCCAAACGCGTTTGGGGCCAGCCGACAGGGTCGCCGCTGACCGTCAATGCGACGCTGGATCAAACCTGCGCTTTCCAGCACTTTCAGGTGTTGGGATACAGCCGGCTGGCTGATGGAAAAAGGGGCCGCGATTTCGGCAACCGTTGCCTCACTGGTCGCCAGCCGCGCAAGGATCGCGCGACGGGTCGGGTCTGCAAGAGCTGCAAGGTTCTGGTCTATCTGGTTCATATTTTGATTATCACTTATATAAGTAATTAATTATATTAAAGACACCAACACGTCAACCGCCCTTGCGATGGGCAAAAAATCCGTCCATTGCTGTGCCGCGCGGACAGGAGGACACCATGACCACCGGCTATCTGACCACTCATGTACTGGACACCGCGCGCGGCCTGCCCGCCGAAGGTATTGGTATCGCGCTGTATCGCGTCAGCGGCAATTCGCATAAGAAGATTGCGGAGGCTGTTACAAATGCTGATGGTCGCACTGACAGCCCGATCCTGCCTGCGGACAAGTTCAAAACCGGTGTTTATGAGCTGATTTTCTTTGCGGGTGATTATCTGGACAAGCACGGCCTGACCAATGCCGAGCCTAAGTTTCTGGATCAGATCCCGATCCGGTTCGGCATCGACGACCCAGACGCGCATTATCATGTGCCCTTGCTGCTCTCGCCGTTTGGCTATTCCACTTACCGGGGGAGCTAAGGCGCAAGATGTATGATCTCGTTGTTATCTGGGAATGGGTCGCGGCCTCGCTGCGCTGGTTGCATATCGTCACCGCAATCGCGTGGATCGGATCCTCGTTCTATTTCATTGCGCTCGATCTTGGCCTGAAGCGCGATATTCCCGGCCCCGCCGATGGCGAGGAATGGCAGGTCCATGGCGGCGGGTTTTATCATATCCAGAAATATCTGGTCGCGCCTGAGGCGATGCCCGAGCATCTGACCTGGTTCAAATGGGAAAGCTATGCGACCTGGCTCAGCGGTTTTGCGATGCTGTGCGTTGTTTATTATCTGGGCGGGGACCTCTATCTGGTTGATCCATCTGTGCTGGGTATTCCGGTTTGGGTCGCTATCCTGATTTCGCTGGGCTCCATCGCCTTTGGTTGGATCGCGTATGACCTGATCTGCAAGTCGAAATTCGGCGATGACAACACCCGGTTGATGATCCTGCTGTATGTCATTCTGGTGGCCATGGCCTGGGGCTATTCGCATGTGTTCTCGGGGCGCGCTGCGCTTCTGCATCTGGGGGCGTTTACGGCCACGATCATGACGGCGAATGTGTTCTTCATCATTATGCGGAACCAACGGATTGTTGTGGCAGACCTGAAGGCCGGACGCACGCCGGACCCGAAATACGGCAAGATCGCCAAGCAAAGGTCGACGCATAACAACTACCTGACCTTGCCGGTGGTGTTCCTGATGATGTCGAACCATTACCCGCTGGCCTTTGCGACGCATTACAACTGGATCATCGCCTCGCTTCTGTTCCTGATTGGCGTCGTTGTGCGGCACTATTTCAATACCAGCCACGCACGAAAGGGTACCCCGAACTGGACATGGCTGGTTGCGGCTCTGTTGATGTTGCTGATTGCCTGGCTGTCGACAGAACCCGGTGTGCCCGAGGCTGACGATGTCGCGCTAGAGATGTCGCCCCGTCAGCAGCATTTTGCCGCGACCGATGGGTTTGAGGAGGTGGTGGAGGTTGTGCAAACACGCTGCACCATGTGCCACTCCGCCTATCCGGGCTGGCCCGGTATCACCAAGGCGCCAAAGGGGGTTTTGTTTGATACCGAACAGCAAATCGCGGCACACGCGCAGATGATCTATCTGCATGCAGGACGCACTAAGGCAATGCCGCCGGCCAATGTCTCGGAAATGGAGACAGAGGAACGCGCCGCACTGGTCGCCTGGTTTCGCGCCGCGCAGGACAGGTAACCTGTGGTCCAGGTGAGAGAGAGCTTACCAAAGCGTATCCTCGTCACCGGAGGGGCCGGATTTCTGGGTAGTCATCTGTGTGACCGGCTGGTTGAACAGGGGCACGAGGTCCTGTGTGTCGACAACTATTTCACCGGCACACACAGCAATGTCGCCCATTTGCTGAACCGCCCGAATTTGGAGCTTTTGCGCCATGACGTCACCTTTCCGCTTTATGTGGAGGTGGACGAGATTTACAACCTCGCCTGTCCGGCCAGCCCGGTGCATTACCAGCATGATCCGGTGCAAACGACCAAGACGTCGGTTCATGGCATGATCAACATGCTGGGTCTGGCGAAGCGCTGTGGGGCGAAAATCCTGCAGGCCTCCACCTCTGAGGTTTATGGCGATCCGGTGGAGCATCCCCAGACCGAGAGTTACTGGGGCCATGTCAATCCGATTGGGCCAAGGTCTTGCTATGACGAAGGGAAGCGCTGCGCCGAAACCTTGTGCTTTGATTACCATCGTCAGCACGGGCTGCGGGTCAAGGTTATGCGGATTTTCAACACCTATGGCCCGCGTATGCATCCGCAGGATGGGCGCGTCGTGTCGAATTTTATCACTCAGGCCCTGAACGGTAAGCCAATCACGATCTATGGCGATGGCCATCAGACGCGGTCATTCTGTTATGTCGATGACCTGATCGACGGCATGATCCGGCTGATGAATACCGGGGATGAGGTGACCGGGCCGGTCAATGTCGGCAACCCGGATGAAGTCTCCATCCTTGATCTGGCGCATCAGGTGATCACGTTATGCGATGCCCAGTCCGCGCTGATCAACCGGCCAATACCAGCCGATGACCCGGTGCGGCGTTGCCCAGATATCACCCTGGCGCGGACGTTGATGGACTGGCAGCCGACAACCGGTTTGAAGGATGGGTTGGCCGCGACCATTGCCTATTTCCGGGATGTGCCAGCACCTACCGTTGCTGACAAACCTTCCTGATCATGTCCCGCATAGATGGGCTACGCATTTTCACAGACCGTTTCCAGATCAGATGCTTCCTGCTAAGCACTATTGACTAGATGGATTCCGCTATTCGATCACACACCGCCGCACCAAAAGGAGACAACCAATGCAAATTACGATGATTGGTGCAGGCTATGTCGGACTGGTATCCGGCGTTTGCTTCTCGGATTTTGGACATAACGTTGTCTGTGTGGACAAGGATCCGGCAAAGGTCGATGCGCTCAATGCGGGTGAGGTGCCGATCTATGAGCCGGGACTTGAAGACATGCTGCGGCGCAATACCTCGGCGGGCCGGCTGTCTTTCAGCACCGAATTGCCCAAGGCTGTGGCCGAGGCTGACGCGGTGTTTATCGCCGTCGGCACCCCCAGTCGGCGGGGCGATGGCCATGCGGATCTAAGCTATGTCTATGCCGCAGCAGCAGAAATTGCGCACCATCTTGACGGGTTTACTGTCGTGGTCACCAAATCTACCGTGCCAGCGGGCACTAATGCTGAGGTGGCCCGGATCATTGCCGAAACCAATCCCGATGCGGATGTCGAGGTTGCTTCCAACCCAGAATTTCTGCGCGAGGGTGAAGCGATTGATGATTTCATGGACCCGGACCGAATTGTGATCGGCATCAACTCAGATCGTGCAAAATCAGTTATGGAAGCGATCTATGGCCCGCTTCTACAACGCGAAGCGCCCATTGTGTTTTGCGATCCGGTCAGTGCGGAGTTGTCAAAATACGCGGCCAACGCATTTCTGGCCACCAAGATCACCTTTATAAACGAGATGGCCGCCTTGTGTGAGGCGACGGGGGCGGATGTCACTGCGGTGGCCAAGGCGATGGGCATGGATGACCGGATCGGCGCAAGATTTCTGAAGCCCGGGCCCGGCTATGGTGGGTCTTGCTTTCCCAAGGACACGCGCGCGCTGGCCCGCATAGGTCAGGATTTCGGACGGCCTCAGACGTTGGTCGAGACGGTGATTTCCGTGAATGAAGAGATCAAGCGCCGGATGATCGACAAGATCATGGAGCTTTGTGACGACAGCGTAAACGGCAAGCAGATCACTGTGCTTGGCGTGACCTTCAAACCCGAAACCGACGATATGCGCGAAAGTCCTTCGCTGACCATTGTGCCGTTTCTGGTGGGCAATGGGGCGCGGGTACATGTCGTCGATCCACAAGGTCGCCACGCAGGAGAGGCTTTACTGCCCGGGGTCGAATGGATGGAAGACCCTTATGAGGCGTCAAAAGAGTCAGATGCAATCGTCGTTTTGACGGAATGGAATGAGTTCCGCGGGCTTGACCTGCAGCGTCTGGCGGATGTCATGCGCACCCCAAGATTGGCTGATTTGCGCAACATTTATTCCTCAACCGCAGCGCGGGACGCTGGGTTCGACTATATTGGGATTGGGCGCGGCTTGCGCAAAGACATCGCTATTGGCGGCGTGAAACCAGCGCTAAAGGCTGTCAGCGATAGCTGATCGGTTTACAGTTCCGACAATTTGCGGGTTGGCAGGATCTGTTCTGGTTGGGTCACCAGTTCAATCAGCCCGCCCTCAGCATTGGTGAGCATCTGGTCGAATGCCTGGGCGAAATCTTTGGTCTGTGTTACCCGCTGTGCGGCAAAGCCATAGGCATGGGCCAGCGCCGTAAAGTCAGGATTTGTCATATCGGTGCCGCTGACACGGGTAGGATAGTCGCGTTCCTGATGCATGCGGATGGTCCCGTAGGTGCCGTTATTGACCACGATTGTAATGATCCCCGCGCCATATTGCCGGGCGGTGGCAAGTTCCTGACTGACCATCTGGAAACACCCGTCACCTGCCATACAGATCACAGGCCGGTCCGGATGCCGCAACTTGGCCGCGATCGCCGCAGGCAGGCCGTAGCCCATACTGCCGGAGGTCGGAGCCAATTGGCTGCGCCAGCCGCGATAGCGGTAGTACCGGTGCAGCCAAACGGCGTAATTGCCCGCGCCATTTGTCAGGATTGCCTCTGGGGGCAGCACGTCATTCAGATGCGCCATGACCAGCCCAAGATCGAGTGTATGCTCCTGCGGTTGGGGCGTTGACCAGTCCAGAAAGGCCTGCCGTGCAGCCTGTGTGTGATCGGACCAGACTGGTTGCGAGGGCGGGGTGGTTTCGCAAAGTGCGGCCAAGGCTGCCTCCATCCCCGCACAATAGGCAAGGGTAGGGGCAAAGACACGGCCTGGTTCCTCGGCGGAGGGGTGGATATGGATGATCTTTTGCTCTGGCACGCCCGGGTTTAGCAGGGTGTAGCCCGTCGTCGTGCAATCGCCCAGCCGTGCACCCAGAACCAGCAGCACATCTGCCTGCCGGACCCGCCCGGCCAATGAGGGATCAATGCTTAGCCCGACATGCCCGGCATGGTTGGGATGGTCGGCCGGCAGGCGATCCTGCGCGCGGAAACTGGCCCCGACGGGCAGGTTCCAATTTTCGGCAAAGCGCGCAAGGTCGTGGCGGGCGGCCTCTGTCCAGCCTTCACCGCCCACAATCACGAAGGGCGCTTGTGCCGTTCGCAGCAGATCAGCTACCTCGACTGCCTGTGCGGAGTTCATCCCGCCACTGACCGGCTCGGCGCGCGGCGGCACCTTGGTGTCAGCGGTGTCGCGCAGCATATCCTCGGGCAGACCGACCACAACCGGTCCGGGGCGACCCGACATGGCGGTGCGATAGGCCTGTGTCAGCAATTCAGGGATGCGGCCAGCATCGGTTATGGTGATCACCCGTTTGGCCATGGTGCCAAAGACCGCGCCAAGGTCAATTTCCTGAAATGCCTCCCGGTCAGTATCGCCCCGGCCAATCAGCCCGACCAGCACCAGCATTGGCGTCGAATCCTGCGCGGCCACATGCACGCCAGCCGCCGCATTGGTCACGCCGGGACCGCGGGTGACCATCACAACGCCTGGCCGTCCGGTCATCTTGCCATCGGCATCAGCCATGAATGCCGCAGCGCCCTCGTGCCGCGCGCCGACAAATACCGGAGCATCGACATCGCATAGCGCATCCAGCACCGCCAGATAGCTTTCGCCGGGGACACCGAACACCCGTTCCACGCCTTGGGCGCGTAGCACATCGACAACAAGTTCCCCACCCGTGCGCATCATTGATCCCCGAATATGTCTGCCATCAGGCGTTCCAGAAAAGCTGCATCTTCTGCGGTGAAGGCGTCCGGCTGATCACTGTCGATATCCAGCACGCCAATCAGGCCGGCCTGTCCAAAAACCGGCACGACAATCTCTGACCGGGTCGAAGACGCGCAAGCGATATGGCCCGGAAACGCGTCGACATCCGCGACCAGTTGCGTGGTGCCGGTTCGCGCCGCTGCCCCGCAGACACCGCGCGAAAACGGGATCGACAGACACCCATGCCCGCCCTGATACGGGCCAATCGACAGCATTTCCTTGCCTGTAACGCGATAGAACCCAACCCAGTCGAACCGGTCATCGGCATGGAACAATTCACACGCGACGGTCGCCATCCGCGCGATGATATCAACGTCGCCTTCGCATAAGGCGCGGATGCGGGTGGCAAGCTCTGATCGGTCTGTCATGGCGCGCATTTCGGCCCGATATAGAAGCCCCTGTCAAGCGGACCTGCGGGCCAAAAACGCATTCAGGCCGAAAACAATGACGCACCGTTCTGATTGACCCCGTTGGCCTGCCTTTGCTACCGAGTGTGGAAGCCAGCGAGGAGAATACCCCCATGAGCCAGGTCGAGCGTGAAAGCATGGACTACGATGTCGTTATCGTCGGGGCTGGGCCGTCAGGCCTGTCTGCCGCGATCCGGCTGAAGCAGCTTGACCCCGACCTGTCGGTCGTTGTGCTGGAAAAAGGCTCTGAGGTTGGGGCGCATATCCTGTCGGGTGCGGTGCTGGATCCATGTGGTCTGAACGCGTTGATCCCGGACTGGAAGGAAAAGGGTGCCCCGATCAAGGTGCCGGTGCGAAAGGACAAGTTTCTGTTCCTGGGGCCAGCCGGATCGATCCGCATCCCGAACTTTCCCATGCCGCCGCTGATGTCGAACCACGGCAACTACATCGTATCCATGGGCAATGTCTGCCGCTGGCTGGCAGAACAGGCCGAAGCGCTCGAGGTCGAGATTTTCCCCGGCATGGCCTGTTCCGAACTGGTCTATGGCGAGGATGGTCAGGTTGCAGGGGTGGTCGCCGGTGAATTCGGGATCGAGCCCGACGGCACCAAGGGCGACGGGTATGAGCCGGGCATGGAATTGCGTGGCAAATATGTCTTTCTGGCCGAAGGGGCGCGTGGGTCTCTGTCCAAGGAAGCTATCGCAAAATACGATCTGGATGCTGCGTCAGAACCGCAGAAATTCGGTCTGGGCATGAAGGAAATCTGGGAAATCAAGCCAGAGAACCACCAGAAAGGTCTGGTTATGCACACGATGGGCTGGCCTCTAGGTAAAAATGCCGGCGGCGGGTCCTTTATCTATCACGCGGAAAACAATCAGGTCTTTATCGGTCTGGTGACCCATCTGGGCTATGCCAATCCGCATCTGTTTCCCTATATGGAATTCCAGCGGATGAAGCATCATCCGGTCATTGCCAAGATGCTGGAAGGCGGCAAACGCGTTGCTTATGGTGCGCGTGCAATCACCGAGGGTGGATTGCAGTCGCTGCCGAAACTGACCTTTCCCGGTGGTGTTCTGCTGGGATGCTCTGCCGGTATGGTCAATCTGCCCCGGATCAAGGGCAACCATAACGCGATGTTGTCTGGTATTGCAGCGGCAGAGGCAGCAGTTGCTGCGATAAAGGCCGGGCGTGCCTCGGACGAGTTGACGGAGTACGAACAAAGCGTTCGCACCGGGGCCATTGCCAAGGATTTGTCGCGGGTGCGCAACGTCAAACCGATCTGGTCACGCTGGGGCACCATGGCCTCACTGGCGTTGGGTGGGTTTGATATGTGGATCGCCAATCTGTTCGGCGTTAATCCGCTGGGCACCATGAAACATGGCAAATCGGATGCAGAGGCCACCGGCAAGGCGGATAAATACAAGCCCATCGACTACCCAAAACCTGACGGCAAGCTCAGCTTTGACCGGCTGACAAATGTCAGCTTCTCAGCCACCAACCATGCGGAAGAGCAACCCTCTCACCTTGTGTTGACGGACCCGACCATTCCTATACAGGTCAATCTGCCCGAATATGCCGAACCCGCACAGCGCTACTGCCCCGCCGGTGTTTATGAGGTGATCGAGGATGCAGACGGCACGCCGCGCTTCCAGATCAATGCGCAGAACTGCGTTCATTGCAAGACCTGCGACATCAAGGATCCCAGCCAGAACATCACCTGGAAAACCCCGCAAGGTGGGGAAGGGCCGAATTATCCCAATATGTGATCTTGAAGCTGTGTTGCCTTCAAGTTGAGCGTTTGTAGCCTGCCGCACTTATTGTAATTGGCCGTCAGATTGCCATCTTTGGAATATACGCCTATCCTCAGGCGTTCTTGAGAAGAGGCAGGAGAGCAGCGGTTATGGATTTGCGCAGTGTTAAAGCGGGTGCTGTGGCGCTCGTTGCGTTGGTGGCAAGTGCGACGGGGCTTCAGGCTCAGGGTGTCGCGGGGCCATATCTTGCGGCCAGTCAGGCTGACCTACGCAATGACTATGACGAAGCCTCTGATTTCTATGCACAGCTTTTGCTGCGGGACTCGTCGAATGGCGTGTTGCTGCAAAATGCGCTGATGGCCAATATCGCCTCGGCACGGTTTGACCCGGCACTGCTGATCGCAGAGCGTCTGCTGGCCGTTTCGGAAGAGAATCAGATCGGCGCGCTGATGCTGCTGGCCGAAGCTTTTCGGGCAGAGGACTATTCCGCAGCACAACAAATTCTTGTGAACGACGATTACCGCCTCAGCCCGCTGCTGGCTGGCCTTTTGCAGGGCTGGGCCGCGGTTGGTCATGGCGATTACGAGGCGGCCGTCACCGCGTTCGATGCGCTGGATCAGAACGACACGCTGAAGGTTTACGGCCAGCTGAACAAGGCGCTAGCGTTCGCGCTGGCCGGGGATTGTGAGACCGCCGCGACCATTATCGATGGGGATGAAAACGGGCCATTGCATATGGACCGAATGGCGGTGCTGGCACATATCTCTTGCCTGTCACAAAGCGACCGGAGCGAGGAAGCGATCACGATGATCGACAATTTCCTGGGCGATGGATTCTCTGACACGCATCTGTCGGACTTGCGGGATATTCTGAAATCCGGGGAAACCATCCCGTTTGACGTGGTTGAAGATGCAGGCGATGGCGCTGCAATCACCTTTCACGTGATTGCCAGCGCGTTGTCGCGCGATCGCAATCAGCGTGTTGGCCTGATATATGCGCGTCTGGCCACACATATTGACCCGGGATTTGACGAAGCAACCGTGCTGACCGCGGAAATTTTGGACGCGCAGGAACAATACGATCAGGCGATCGAAGCCTATGCCCAGATCAAACCGGAATCGCATTGGTATATCAGTGCCGAGGTTGGCCGTTCGTCGGCGCTGGAAGCTTCGGGCAAGGTGGATCAGGCCAGTGAAGTGCTAAGCAATCTGGCCCGCGAAAAACCCAATAACCTGTCGATTCAGACCGCTCTTGGCGATGTGATGCGTCGGGCCGAGAATTTTGAACCTTCGGTCGTGGCCTATACCAACGCCCTGGATCTGATCGAGGAAGAGAACACCTCGCACTGGGTGCTGCACTATTCCCGTGGTATCGGGCTGGAACGCCTGGGCCGCTGGGAAGAGGCAGAGACCGGTCTGCGCCGTGCCCTTGAACTGCAGCCAGATCAGCCGCTGGTGCTGAACTATCTGGGTTATTCGCTGGTCGAACTGCGCCGGAACCTGGATGAAGCGCAGGGCATGATCGAAAAGGCCGTCGCCGCCCGGCCTGATGATGGCTACATCACCGACTCCCTGGGTTGGGTTCTCTACCGTTTGGGCAAGTACGAGGAAGCTGTCCCGCATATGGAGCGGGCGGTGGAACTGGTGCCGGTCGATCCGATCATCAACGATCATCTGGGCGATGTGCTATGGATGGTCGGCCGCAAGCTGGAGGCGGAATTCCAGTGGAAGCGCGCCCTGTCCTTCGATCCGGAAGAGGACGAGGCAGAGCGGATTCGCCGCAAGCTGCAGGTTGGTCTTGATCAGGTCCTCAAGGACGAGGCTGACGGGGCAGAGGAAACCGAAACCGCCCATGATGGCTGACTTCGGTGGCTGAATGTGTTGAGCTGGCGCGCGCCAAGCTCAACCTGACCCTGCATGTTACCGGGCGTCGCAATGACGGGTATCACCTGCTGGATTCGCTGGTGGTGTTTCCAGATATGGGCGACGAAATACGGCTTCGGGTCGCGCCAGAGACGCGGCTGACGATTGATGGCCCTTATGCACATGCCGTTTCGTCCCGGGAAAACCTGATCTTTGATATGGCGGCGCGGCTGGGGGTGACAGCCGACATACACCTGACCAAGAACCTGCCTGTGGCCGCCGGGATCGGTGGCGGCTCGGCCGACGCTGCGGCGACGGCTAGGGGGTTGTGCCAGCTTTATGGAAAGCCCTTGCCAGATCCGTCCGGTCTGGCCGATCTGGGTGCGGATATCCCGGTGTGCCTGTCCCAGAAGCCCAGCCGGATGCAAGGCATTGGTGAAAACCTGACGTCGGTGAACTTCCCCGACTGCGCCTGCGTTCTGGTCAATCCGGGCGTGGCCGTTCCTACCGGCCCAGTCTTTACCGCGCTGGAAAACGTGGAAAATCCACCTATGCCCGCGCTGTCGTCCCTTAAGGACTTTGATCGGGCGGTGGTTTACCTGTCCACTTGCCGGAACGATCTGCAATCCGCGGCCATTAACCTGGCCCCCCCGATCAAGGATGTCCTAACCATACTTGCGAAACAAAAGGACTGCGCCCTTGCCCGCATGTCAGGTTCCGGTGCGACATGTTTCGGGCTGTTTCGAAACCTGACTGCGGCGCAGAGGGCAGCAAGGACGCTAAGGGACGCCCATCCCGATTGGTGGGTGCAGGCCGCCTCCGTCTAAAGAGTCTCGCGAAATACCTGAGATATCCAGTATCATCGAACGCGTTGAAATCTATGATTTCAGGCAGTGTTAGATGGCTCAGTGCCTCGTATGGGGCTCCGACTGCTCAAGCAACGCGAGCGACGACCTCGTCCGCAAGTTTGTCCAGCAGGTGCCGTATCGGTGTGTCCGGCAGCGCCTCAAGCGCGCCTTTGGCGGTTTCGGACCAGATCAGCGCCTGCATCCGGGTCGTGCCCAGCGTGTCATAGCTGTCCATGATCCTAAGGGCGGTGTCCAGATCGCCGTCGCGCTGGTCACCCTTTTCAATCGTGCGGTGCCAGAAGGCGTGTTCCTCATCATCGGCCTGTTCCAGCGCCAGAATCAGCGGCAGGGTCAGCTTACGCTCCCGGAAGTCGTCACCGACATTCTTGCCCATCTGCGCGGTTGCCCCGCTGTAATCCAGCAGATCATCCACCATCTGAAAACTGATCCCCAGCGCATCGCCATAATCGCGCAGGGCGGTGACATGGGTTTCGTCTGCGCCGGAGATCACGCCACCAACCTCGCACGCAGCGGCGAACAGGGCGGCGGTTTTGCCGCGAATAACCTTCAGATAGGTGTCCTGCGTGGTGCTCAGGTTCTGCGCAACGGACAGCTGCAACACCTCGCCCTCAGCGATCACGGCCGAGGCATTTGCCAGAATATCCAGGACACGCAGGTTGCCGGTCTCGACCATCAGCTGGAACGACCGGGAAAACAGGTAATCCCCGACTAGAACCGAAGACTGGTTGTCCCACAGCAAATTCGCCGTCGGTCGCCCGCGCCGCTGCTGACTGTCATCCACCACATCATCATGCAGAAGGGTTGCGGTATGGATGAACTCCACCGTTGCCGCCAGCCGCAGGTGATGATCGCCGTCATAGCCGCACATCCGTGCTGTCGCCAATGTCAGCAAGGGCCGCAGCCGCTTGCCGCCTGCGTCTACCAGATGCGCGGTGACCTGCGGAATGCGCGGGGCATGTTCCGAGGCCATACGCTCGGCGATCAGTTGCCCGACAGCCGCCATATCATCGGCCAGTTCGGCCTGAAGTCGCTCTAATGCGCTGGTCACACCACTCTCCTTGTTTACTCGACCTTTTTACGTCGCCCCGATAGGGTGGCAAGCATGAAAGAGATACTGCGCTCAAACGACCCGACCGAGATTGCCTTCGCCACCGCCCTTTTGAAGGGGGAGGAGATCGCCTGTTTTGTGCTGGACGCGCATATGTCAGCGCTTGAAGGGTCCATCGGAATTCTGCCCCGCCGGTTGATGGTGCATAAGGATCATCTAGCTGCCGCCCAGCAGGTGCTGCGCGACAATGACTTGATCCCGGCGTGACGACGACCAGTTGTGATGCCTTTCTGGGTGGGCGTCTGCAGATCGAACAACCGACGGTGGGATATCGCGCGGCGACTGATCCGGTGTTTCTGGCCGCTGCCATTGATGCCAAATCTGGTCAGACCGCGCTGGAACTTGGGTGCGGTGTTGGTGTGGCGTCCTTATGTCTGGCAGCAAGAGTGCCGGGTTTGCATGTGACCGGGCTAGAGGTGCAGGCCGCCTATGCCGATCTGGCGCGCCTCAATGCTGCGCGCAACGATCTGCCCTTTGACGTGATCGAGGGCGACCTGACCCGCTCGCCGGAGGCGCTGAAAGCGCAGAGTTTCCACCACGTTCTGGCCAATCCGCCCTATTACCGCACACCAGATGCCACCGGGGCCGCTGATCCGGGTCGCGACGTTGCACATCGTGAACTGAACGCGGAGCTGGCGGATTTCATTGATGCAGGTCTGCGCCGGTTGCGGCCTGGCGGCTGGCTGACCCTGATCCAGCGCACGGACCGCCTGCCCGAGATGCTTGCCGCCCTGACCGGGCGCGCGGGTGACATGCGTATCCTGCCGCTTTGCGCCCGTCGTGGACGTGTGGCCAGCCGGGTGATCCTGCGGGCCCGCAAAGGCGCAAAGGCGCCACTGATTCTCTATCCACCTTTGGTTGTCCACAGGGCTGGGCGTCATATTGTGGATGGATCGGATTTTTCAGCGTGCGCAGAGAAAATTCTGCGCCATGGCAAGTCCCTGAAATTCTGAGGTTTGCCAGTTTGGCCCAAAATATTTTACGACTTAAGTAATCGTTAAGATGACAGTGCGACGTTTTTGTGATGCAATTGTTCCTGTTGCACAGCGAAACCATAAAGGAGGACTTTAATGAACCTCGAATCCCACCTGACTGAACTTCGCACCAAACACCAGAGCCTTTCTGAGATGATTGAACAGGAACAGCGTAGTCCTGGCTCTGATGACCTTCAGATTTCCGCGCTGAAGCGCAAAAAATTGCATATCAAGGAAGAGATCGAGCGTATCAACGCCCGCATGTAAGCGGCGCGACGTCCGGATCATCCGACCGCCGGGTCAGTGGTTGCTTTTTACCCGGCGGCTTTCCGAAAAAAGGTAACAATCGTATTCGCCCAGTCCGCATTGTTGACGGGTGTACCAAGCTTTGACGAAGCGTCCTCAAGCACGTCTGCGGGAACAACCTCGTGCAGGCGGGTGTCAATCAACCCATGCACGAAGGGCGCATCAAATTCCGGGTGTGGCTGGACCGATATCGCCAGCGGGTTGTCCGGATCGCCATAGGCCAATGCGGCATAGTTACAGAACTCCGACCGGGCCAGTACGGTTGTGTTCGGCGGCTGCGCAATCACCTGATCCTGATGCACGGCATGGGCAGACCAGCCGGCGCTAAGCCCGCTCATCCATTCTGGCACGCTCACGGCCTCATACTGATGCGGTCCCAGACCCCAGCCTTTTTCAGATTTGGCGGCCTTCCCGCCCATGGCCTCGGCCAGGATTTGATGGCCAAAACAGATGCCTGCGACCGGAACGCCTTCGTCCAGCGCGCGGCGCAGGAAGGCCTTCAGCGGCTCAATCCAGGGCAGATCGTCGTAAATCCCATGGCGAGAGCCGGTGATCACCCACCCATCCATGCACGCCGGATCGCCCAGTTCATCGCCGCCGACAACATCAACGGTGTGGAATTCAAGCGTCGGGTCCACAGCGCTGAGCATCCGGCGGAACATGTCGGGATACTCGCCATGGCTGTTTGCCAGTTGCGCCACTGCATTGCCAGTCTTCAATATGCCGATCTGCATTTTTACTGCCCTTGAACAGCGGGTGTTCCGCCAATTGTTTTACTCGTTCGGGATATGCACCAGCCGCCGACCCTCGGCAAGGGGTTGGTCCTTCGCAGCCTCTTCATGCAGCCATGTCCGGAAGGCGGCAATTGCGGGCTTCGTCTCTGCACCATGGGGACAGACCAGGCGGAACTGCGCATCTATTGTCAGCGCCAGATCGAACGGGGCCACCAATGCCCCGGTTCGCAGTGATGCCGCCCCAACAGAACTGCGGGCCAACACCGCGCCGCCGCCCTCCAGCGCCATATCAACCGCATGATCCGCCTGGCTGAAATGCAGGCCCTTCATCTCGGGCGCATCCACCCCTGCATGGCGAAACCACTCTGCCCAGTTCGGCACCCTGTTCAGAAACTGCAGGCTGTCGTCATGGATCAGCGGGATCGACAGCAGATCTTCGGGCCGTTTCACCTTCGCGGCGATATCGGGCCGCATCATTGGTGAAATCCAACCCTGATAGATCACCTCGGAAAACAGCCCCTCACTTGGTGTGTCGCCAAAGCGGATCGCGATATCCACTTCGTCCAGATCGAAATCCAGTACTTTCAGAGTTGCCGCAAAACGCAGGTCAATCTCTGGGTGTGATTGGGCAAAGCTGAACAGCCGTGGTGCCAGCCATTTTGCGGTGAAGGCAGGCCCGGCGCAGCGTATCGAACCCTTCGGCCGCAAACGGTTGCAGCGCACGGCCCGCCTCGGTCAGGGTGACGGCGCGGTTCAGCCGCAGGAACAGAGCCGCGCCCAGATGCTCCTCAAGGTTTTTGATCTGCAGGCTTAACGCGGCCGGGGTCACGGCCAGTTCCTCTGCAGCCGCGGCAAAGCTCATATGCCGGGCAGCCGCATCAAAGGCGCGGAGGGCAGTCAGCGGAGGTAGGTGGTCAGGCATGGATAAGTTTTTCTAAACTGATGCCGAGAAAGTCTCGTTTGTCAGCAATGCTATGCAAAGCCATATTCAACATCAAGATGGAAGCAGATTAGCGGGAGTTAATCATGCACGACATTGGCGAAGCCACCACTCATGCCGAAATCAAAAACGCCATCGACCGTGCGCACATGCTGCGCAGCCAGGCGCTGACACAAAGCTTTCGGTCGCTTTGGACCTGGCTATGGCGTCCTGCAGCCGCCCCGGCACAGCCAGAGGTCAGCTAAGGACCCGTACCGGCAACAAAAACGCCGCCCCAAAAGGAGCGGCGTAAGTCTTAAGACCAACCCCTATCAGACGAAAAACTGCCCGCCATTGGCTGAAATGGTTGAGCCGGTGATCAGCCCCGCCTCTTCCGAGGCAAGAAAAACAACGCAACGCGCAATCTCTTCCGGCTCACCCAGACGCCCGATCGGGATCTGGGGAATGATCCGCTCATTCAGCACTTTTTCATCAATCGCCTTGACCATATCAGTGGCAATATAGCCCGGACAAATCGCGTTCACCGTGATCCCCGAGCGCGCACCTTCCTGCGCCAGCGCCTTGGTAAAACCCAGATCACCGGCCTTAGCAGCGGAATAGTTCGCCTGCCCGGCCTGCCCCTTTTGCCCGTTGATCGAGGATATGTTGATCACGCGGCCAAATTTGCGCTCCCGCATGCCGGACCAAAGCGGATGGGTCATGTTGAACAACCCATTCAGGTTGGTGTCGATCACCTCATTCCACTGGTCCGGCGTCATCCGGTGAAACATGGTGTCCCGTGTGATGCCTGCATTGTTCACCAGCACATCAATCGGCCCCAACGCCTCTTCCACCTGCCTGATCCCGGCAACGCAGGCGTCATAGTCCGCGACCGACCATTTATAGGCCGGGATCCCGGTCTCTTCAGTAAAGGCCTTTGCAGCCTCGTCATTGCCGCCATATGTGGCCGCAACGCTATAGCCCGCCTCTTTTAGCGCCACCGAAATCGCCGCGCCAATCCCGCGCGATCCGCCGGTCACCAATGCAACACGTCCCATATCTTTCCTCCCGCTGTAGGGTGGGTGAAACCCACCACCTTTTGCTACCGTTCGACACACATGGCGACGCCCATGCCGCCGCCAATGCACAATGTCGCCAGACCTTTCTTGGCATCCCGCCGCTTCATCTCAAACAAAAGCGTGTTCAACACACGGCAGCCAGACGCGCCGATCGGATGGCCGATGGCAATTGCGCCGCCATTGACGTTCACAATCTCCGGGTTCCAGCCCATATCCTTGTTTACGGCGCAAGCTTGTGCCGCAAAGGCCTCATTCGCCTCCACCAGGTCCAGATCGTCGACAGACCAGCCCGCCTTTTCCAGTGCCGCCCGAGAGGCCGGGATCGGTCCGGTGCCCATGATGGCCGGGTCGACCCCGGCGGTGGCATAGGACGCGATGCGCGCCAGCGGTTCGATGCCGCGCTTTGCGGTTTCGTCAGCATGCATCAGCAGCGTTACAGCAGCCCCATCATTGATGCCGGACGCATTCGCCGCCGTCACCGACCCGTCCTTGGAAAAGGCCGGGCGCAGCTTCTGCATGCCCTCCAGCGTCGCGCCGTGACGAATATACTCGTCCCGATCCACCACAACATCGCCCTTGCGGGTGGTTAGCGTCACCGGTGTGATCTCATCATCAAAGCGCCCGGCTTTCTGTGCCGCTTCGGCCTTGTTCTGACTGGCCAGCGCGAAGGCGTCCTGCTGATCGCGGCTGATTTGCCACTTCTCGGCGACATTCTCAGCAGTATTGCCCATGTGATAGCCGTTGAACGCATCCCAAAGGCCATCCTTGATCATCGAATCGATGAACTGCATATCGCCCATTTTCTGGCCCCGGCGCAGGTTGGCGACATGGGCGCTGCGGCTCATGCTTTCCTGACCGCCAGCAACAACAATCGCCGCATCGCCAAGCTGAACATGCTGTGCGCCGATGGCGACAGCCCGCAGGCCAGACCCGCAGACTTGGTTAACTCCCCAGGCGGATGCCTCAATCGGCAACCCGGCAGCAACATGTGCCTGACGGGCAGGGTTCTGCCCCTCGCCCGCAGTCAGCACCTGTCCAAGAATGGTTTCCGAGACCTCACCCGGCGCGACACCCGCGCGGTCCAGCGCGGCAGAGATCGCCGCAGCACCCAGCGTATGCGCGGGCGTGTCCGCAAAGGATCCAAGAAAACTGCCAACGGGCGTGCGCGCGGCAGAGGCGATAACGACATCAGTCATAAGAAAAACCCCCTGAGAAAGACGATAGGTCCGGTTGCGTTGATCTTGGTCGGCTTGTGTCCCGGTTGCAAGGGTGTGGGGTCAGCCAAATTGCCTCAGGAAGTCGAAAACGTCCCGCCAGACCAGATTCGGCGCGCGTTGTCCCATTATCATCCCGACATGACCCATATCGGGCTGGGAGAGTGTGGCACCAGGAATGGCTGTAGCCAGTGGCTCCGCGCTGGCGGGCGGGGCGATGATGTCACGTTGCCCGGCCAGGACCAGCGCGGGGCATGTCACATCACGTGCCAAAACCGGGCGGGCCAGCACCTGCCAGCCGCCGCTGGCCAAACCATCGCCAAGCTGCCAGTCGATCAGCAGATCCTCGGCTGCGAGTCCGGCCAATGCCATGCCGTCGGCCAGCCAGTCCTCAAGCGCAACGAAAGTCTGCGCCTCTGCGCTGTCTGGGGGCAATTGGGCCAGCTTGCGGAATTTGACAGCAGCGTCGACGGGGCGGATCAGGGCGAACAAATGCTGCAGCATCAGGTCCGGCACCACGCCAAAAGCCTGTACAAGAGCATGTAGTTGCGCGCGCAGTTTTGCGATACCGGTTTGGCGTAACACGCCTCGCATCTCGGCGGCCAGTCCGGTGGTATTGCCAAACGACCAGGGCGCGCCGATGGTAACCAAGGCAGAGACCGGCACCCGGGTCGCCAGCGCCACCGCCAGCGCACCGCCCATGCAATAGCCAAGGATTGCAGGCGGGCGACCGGTCTGCCCGGTTAGAAAAGCGGCCGCAGGTAACAAGCGCGCGGTGACATAGGCATCAAGGTCAAAGCGCGCCTCATCCATGCCCGGATCGCCCCAATCGACCAGCACCGGGCGCAATCCTGCAGCGGCCATGCTGCGCAGCATCGACCGCTCGGCCGTCAGATCCAGTACATAGGCGCGGTTGATCAGCGAGGGCACCACCAGAACCGTTGGCCCTGCCGCATCCGGTGCGTAATCCAGCAGCCGTGTGGTTCCCGCCTGCCAGATCACCGGTGGTTCGGTCAGATCACGGCGATAAGGATGTTGCTGCCATATCGAAATGCCTGCCAGCATCCCGCGCAGACGGGTCAGTGCCCGTTCAGCAACGGCCATCGGATCGGGCGACATCGGCGCGGTGGGTCGCAGGCTGTCATGCCAGGGAAATGCGCTGTCCCCGGCCATCGGGGCAGCCAGTATGGCCTGTTGATAGGCAAGGATCGCACTGCCCAGATGAAAGGTCAGCGGATCGGGCTTGCCGGTTCTATGCGCGGCGGGCGGATGGGTCATTCCGGCTTGGGCTGTTTGACGGCGCGGGTCCCGTCAACGGCAATCAGGCGCAGGTTGCGTTCCCACAGATCAAGGTAATCTGCCGCCTGCTGCGCCGCCTCTTGCTGCTGGTCTTTAGCGTTCTCTGCCATCGCCTGCCCCTTTCCCGCAGCCCATATCATGCTGCAGCATTGCTGCGCACAATAAATTTATGTTGCGGTGCGACACTTCCCGGCGATAATGCCGCCCTGTCAGGAGTATTGGAGTTTACCGGACATGGCCAAGCAAAAGGCTGCCGACACCGATCCCGTCGTGATCAAGAAATACGCCAATCGTCGGCTCTATAACACCGATGTATCGGCTTATGTGACGCTGGAGGATCTGGCCGCCATGGTGCGCGAGGGCCGTGATTTCGTTGTACATGATGCCAAGTCAGGCGAGGATATCACGCGGTCTGTCCTGACACAGATCATCTTCGAGGAAGAGGCCAAGGGCGAGACGATGCTGCCCGCGAACTTCCTGCGGCAGTTGATCCGGCTTTACGGGGATACGCTGCAAGGTGTGGTGCCGGGCTATCTTGAAACCTCGATGGAGACGTTCCTGCACAATCAGGAACAACTTCGCGAACAGGTGACCAAAGCGTTTGGCGCCAATCCGGCCATGGCAGGGCTGGAAAATATGGCCCGGGCCAATATGGAAGTCTTTGAGAACGCCATGCGGATGTTTACGCCCTTCGGCGGCGCGCCAGAGCAGAAACCTACCGAAGATGCCTCGCGCAAGGACGAGTTGGACGCGCTGAAATCGCAGTTGAAGGATATGCAGGACCAGCTTTCAAAACTGGCGGGAAAGCCCTAAGCCGACTGACCGCGCCATCAAGCGCTGTCGCGCTGCGCCCAGGGGTCAACCAGTTCCTGCAAGGGGCGGCCGATCAGATAGCCCTGAATTGCGTCCACACCCAGTTCGGTAGCTTTGGCGGCGTCGTCCTCGGTCTCGATATATTCGGCGACTGTCATCATCTCAAAATGCCGGGCCATCTCCACCAGCGCACGAACAAGCGCCTGCGAATCAGCGCTACCTGCCAGGCCGCAGCAAAAGCTGCCGTCAATTTTGATGATATCGAACCGATAGGCCCTGAGATGCCGGAACGAGGTTGTGCCAGCGCCAAAATCATCCAGCGCGGTAGAGCATCCCAGCGCCCGCAACTCTGTGATGAAGTCCAGCGCCTTGGGTTGATCCAGCAGGCTTGAGGATTCGGTAATTTCCACAATCAGGCGAAAAGCGATGTCCGGCGCGGCTTGCGCTGCTGCTTTCAGCGTTGCGATCCAGTCGTCATTTGCAACCGTGAAGGGGGTAATGTTGACCGACAGCCGCAGCCAGGGATTGTCGGCCAGCGCGCGAATGGCCAGACGCAGCACCTCTACATCCAGGGCAAGGCTGAGGGTCGTCCCCTCGACAAAAGGCAGGTAGGCGTCTGGTTTGATCAGGCTTCCATCGGTATCACGCAGACGCATCAACCCTTCGTAGAATGTGACCGGGCGTCCGGCATGGGTCGAAACCACCGGTTGATAGACAAGACATACCCGATCCTCTGCCAGGGTATGGGCCACGACGCTGCGCATCTTGGCGCGCTGAGCCAGGGATGCCTCGCATTTCGTGGTCAGATAGGGGACCGCATCACCGATGCTTTGCCAGACTGCAATTCTGTTCCGCTCACTGACCATTACGCTACCTCTTTCTTGTACGCAGGGGGCACTCTGGACCAAACACGATTAAATCATCGTAAAGGCTAAGAAAATGTTCTATAAATGTTCCAAACTGACGCCGAAGGGGAACGATGATGGAACGCTGTCCATGGTGCGAGGATGATCCGCAATATATCGAGTATCATGACAAAGAATGGGGTGTGCCGGATTATGACAGCCGCTCTTTGTGGGAAATGCTGATCCTTGAGGGGTTTCAGGCGGGGCTCAGCTGGATCACCATTTTGCGCAAGCGAGAGAATTTTCGCGCTGCTTTTGCCGGGTTCGACCCGGACAAGGTAGCGGCCTTTGATGACGCGGATGTGGAGCGGCTGCTGGCAGATCCGGGTATCGTGCGGCATCGTGGCAAGATCAATGCGGCCATCAAATCCGCCCAGGCTTGGCAGCGGATCGAGGCGCAATCGGGATTTTCCGATTTTCTGTGGCGCTATGTTGATGGCAAACCGATCCAGAACACCTACGCCTCATTGGCCGAAGTGCCAGCCAAAACCCCGCTGTCCGAGCAGATATCAAAGGACTTGCGCAAGGCAGGGTTTAATTTCTGCGGCCCGACGATCACCTATGCTTTCATGCAGGCCGTGGGGATGGTGAATGATCACCTGACCACCTGTCCGCATCATGCAAAGGTCCAGAAACTCGTGCGTTAAAGCGTCTCACGAAATACCTTAAACATCACGCATCATCGAACGCGTTGAAATCTTTGATTTCGGGCAGCGTTAGATGATTCAGGCTTTTGCATGACGCGTCAGTCGGCTGTATCGAGCCGTTCAAGGAGTATGCTTGCATTTGGTGCGCCCGTGCGGCTTGCAACTTCGGCGTAGTTGCGCGCCTCCTCCGTTCGATCTTTCTGCGCCAGCCAGTGGGCAACACGCAGAGCGGCCGGGCCCTGCAGCGGAGACATTGCATCGGCCTTCAAAAAGCTGTCGATGGCACTGTCGATATCTTTCATATCGAAATACAGGTTTCCGATCCGCCGCCATAGATCTGCTGACGGCCAGCGATCGATCACTTGCAGTGACAGGTCAATGGCATCCTGATGCTGTCCTGATCGCCGCTTCAGTTCTGCGGCCTGATTGAACAGATAAGCCCATTCGCGATGCGTCTTGTCGCGGCTTTCAGCCACCTGCATATCGGCATCAATCATCTTCGAGGCGCCCTCAAGCCGATGTACCCGAAGCTGAGAGGCGTAGACCGAGGCCGTCATACCCACATCAAACCGATCCTCGGGTGCGCGGTCCAGATAGCGCTGCAGAGAGCTTTCAACGACCAGAATGTCACGCTTCAGATGCAGATATAGCGCGACCGTCATCAACGGAGAGCCGTCAATGATGGCCAGGTCCTTGTCCATCGCCAGACCCATTCGGTCGGCAGAAATGTCCGTCAGACGATTGTTCTCAAGCGCCTCATCTAGGCGCGGTAGCAGCTCGACCAGCCTTTCGCACTCGGCCATCTCCTCTGGTGTAAGTGTACCGTTGCCGGTACGCTGCAACCCATCTGTAGTACCTGCAGCCACAGCAAAGAAATCCCACCGGCGTTGCTCACGCCGTTCGCGATGTTCAAAGATCAGCACCTGATCGTCGCGGCGGATTGGCAGGAAAATGCGGGTGGTCAAGGTGTACCTCGTGTCCGGGCGCTAAGACGTTTGAGTTGCGTTAGCACATCTTGGTCATCGCGGGCCAGTGGTCTTGGCGCTGGATGCGGTTTTCCTGTCATTCGGGGCGCTCGACGTAAATGCACGCTCGCCTAAAGGCAGGCGTCGAGTGCGCTTTCCAGCTTGTCTGTCAGTTCCTCGATCTGCGCGTCCTCCAGAATGAACGGCGGGGCCAGCAGAATGTGGTCGCCGCTGCGCCCGTCTATGGTGCCGCTCATCGGATAGCAGATCAGCCCAGCTTCAAACGCGGCCTTCTTTAGCCGCGCGGCCAACTTCTGCGATGGGTCGAAGGGGGCTTTGGTAGCCCGATCCTTTACGAGTTCCAGCCCCAGGAACAACCCACGTCCACGGATATCGCCGATATGCGGGTGCTGCCCGAACCGGTCCGTCAGGGCTGTGCGCAGTCTTGCACCCTGCGCCTGCACCCGGTCAAGCAGACCGCGGTCGAGAATGGCATTCACCACCGCCAGACCGGCAGCGGTTGCAACCGGATGGCCCAGATAGGTGTGGCCGTGCTGGAAAAAGCCGGAGCCGTTTGAGATCGCATCGTAAATCTGTTTGCTACACAGCATCGCGCCGATGGGCTGATATCCAGCACCCAGGCCTTTGGCGATACAGACAATATCCGGCACGACGCCGTCCTGTTCACAGGCGAACAGGCTGCCGGTCCGGCCTATGCCACACATGACCTCATCCAGTATCAAAAGAATGCCGTGGCGGTCGCAAATCTCGCGGATACGTTTGAAATAGCCGGGGGCCGGGGGAACCGCACCGGCGGTCGCGCCCACCACCGGTTCCGCAATAAAGCCCATGACGGTTTCAGGACCCAGCCGCTGGATTTCCGCCTCAAGCGCATTGGCGGCACGAATGCCATAGGCCTCGTCGCTTTCGCCTGCCTCCTGCAGCCGATAGGCATAGCAGGGGTCGATATGGCTGATATCCAGCAAGAGCGGGCCGAATTGTGCCCGCCGCCATTCATTGCCACCGGCAGACAACGCGCCGATGGTGTTGCCGTGATAGCTTTGTTTGCGGGCAATCAGGCGGCCGCGCTGCGGCTCTCCGGTTTCTACGAAATACTGCCGGGCCAGTTTGATCGCCGCTTCGGTCGCCTCGGACCCGCCGGAAACGAACATCACCCGGTCAATCCCTGTTGGTGCATGGCGCACCAGCAGTTCCGCCAATGCCTCGGCCGGGGCGGAGGTAAAGAAACCGGTATGTGCAAAAGCGATCTTGTCCAGCTGGTCTTTGATCGCCGCCGTTACCTCAGCATCGCCATGCCCCAGACAAGACACCGCCGCCCCGCCCGAGGCGTCAAGATACCGTTTCCCGCTTTGGTCGATCAAATAGCAGCCCGCGCCATCGGCAATAACGGGTAGCTGGCTGTGGCAATGGCGGGGAAAAACATGGGACATGGCGGCGACCTTTGATGACGCTTTGACCGACCCTAGGGGAGGTCAGGCCAAAACGTCCAGTTCAAAAGCGCCCTTGGGGTCAGTACTGCACCACTTCGAATTCCACCCCGTCATGATCCCTGAAATAGAACCGCCGGCCGGGTTCGTAATCGGCGTGGTTATGCGGCTCAAACCCGGCAGCGGTGACCTTTCGTTCGGTTGCGTCAAGATCATCGACGGTTACGGCGATATGGTTCAGCCCGCCGACGGTTTCGTAACTGCTGGCCCCGGGTTTTGGCGCCTCTTTCGGGGAATACACCGCGACATAGTCGATATCCGTCCCGACATGAACGCTGTAGCCACCGCCCAGTGTGGCACCCTGCCAGCGTATCTTCCAGCCAAAGACTTCTTCCATCCAGGCAGCGGTTTTCAGCGGGTCGCTGGCGGTGAAATTGGTGTGTTCCAGATGAGCCTGAAGCATGATCCGATCTCCTTTTGATATTGATCGGACAGGTTTGTAGTTGCTAAAGCTAACTTTAGGTCAAGGTTTATTTTGAGAATCCCATGCCCATAGCAGAACTTACCATCGGACAGGTCGCCCGCCGCACAGGGCTGGCGGTCTCGGCCATCCGCTATTACGAAGCGCAGGGGCTGGTCCAATCGAACCGTAACGCGGGCGGTCAGCGCCGCTTCCGCAAGGCCGATCTGCGGCGGTTGTCTTTCGTTATTATTGCGCAGGGCTTCGGCTTCACCATTGCGCGCATCCGCGAGCTTTTGGAAAACCTTCCTGATGCCCGTACTCCAACGGAGTCAGACTGGAACCGCATCGCCGGAACTTTCAGGGCAGAACTGGATCAAAGGATTGAGACACTGACCAAATTGCGCGACAGTCTTGATGGCTGTATCGGTTGTGGCTGCCTGTCGATGAAAAAGTGCGCACTTTATAACCCTGCTGACCGTGCTGCACGAAACGGTTCAGGGCCACGCTATTTGATGGGAGACCGGGCAGAGGCCGTAGAACCTGACGCTTAGTCCCATGCGGTTCGGCCACTGTCGCTGTTTCAGCACTTTAAGAGGTGCATGTAGATAACATGCGAGACCGCTACCGCGACAAGTCAAACACCGTCAGTTGAAACTTTAGCGGGTTATCCTGCAAAAGTGCCCCATAGCTTTCAACAACTGCCAACCGGGTTCTTTGCTTTCAGCATCCAAGTCAATCACATGCAGGCTATAGCTCAGTCCGGACATAGCCTCATTCCAATCGTACCGCAGCAGTGCCAGGCGGCCGTTGTCCGGAGATATCACCGGACCCTTAAAGCCCATATTACCGCGCTGTTTGCCACGCTCATCCAGCAGGTAGCGGCCATCCCTCTTTTCAATCAGCTGCTCATCCGAACGGATTAAAACATAGGTTGCGTTCCCGTTCATCTCAGAGCCGGTGGTCGCATGGGCCAGCCAGCCATCACTTATCCAATGTGAAATAGCTATCCCGTGATCATCCACACCAAGCTGTTCTTCGTTAAGGATGAAGTCTGTGCCTTTGACACTGCTATCCTTGGGATTGATGAAAAAGGCATCACCTGGCTCATAGCCCGGGAAATAGAACTGAAGTTCGGCGCCGACCCGCAGCCAGCCGTCTGCAAATCTGATGGCGTTTGAGCGTTGAGACTGGCACAGGGTTGCCACCGCAGTTCCGCTGGGGGTGCCGATCAGCTTGGCAGACCCATCGAATACTTCGATCTTTTGGTTTGGGTCCCAGGTATCTTGCCCGCAGAAGACGAGCGCGGACGCATCTGGCGTGACCTCTGCCCATAGTGGCTTGCTCAGATCGGCTGCGATTGGTGCCAAGATCTCGGTTTTAAAGCGTTTCGGGATAAACCTGAGACACAAGCTTATCCCGAAACGCGGTGATAAGCCTATAGAGTGTACGCGTTTCGATTTTAGGTGATGTCTCATGGTAAACTCGAAACGCTTTAATACTGTTGAGGGCCGTCCTCATGTGAAATGCGCGGACGGAACCATCGTCAGATTTTCTAAAGCCGACGAAATGAAGATCATTCCCAATGGCCACCGGATTGCTCAGCAGGGCAATACCGTCATAGGCTGCAGCGGCTACACAGGCCTTGGCCGGTGTCTTGCTTTCACAGCTTATTGCAGTGCCATCCAATCCATCAGCGACTGCTGTAAGCGGAAGCATGGCAAGTGGAAATAGAACAGCTCTCATTGTTTCCCCCGGAAGCGCCAAGCGTCGTTGGGCTCTCAAATTCAAGAGATCGCATGTTAGGGCGCAGACATCTAGAGAAGAAGGCTCTTGGCACTAGTCATTTAGATGTATGCGCTTTTACAACAGGTCAGGCCCCGGCCGCGAGGACATAGCAGTTGGTGGACGATACCCGGATTGATGCCTCTCGGCGAATACGCTGTTAGCTTAGAGACACAATCGGCCAGAAACGATAGAAAGTGGATCATAATCATGGTTTGGCCGCTTATCTGTACGCCCCCACTTTTCCCAAGCAGCTTGCTTCGATAGATCAGACAGGTCGGTCAGCTGATGTTCTGCCGGTCTGAACCTGCGGTGCTAGAGCACCGTCCATTTAATCTGCAACATACCCGGCAGCCTTGAAGAGATTTCGGCACTCGTCTGGTGGGAAGAGGTCGCATGTTTGTGCAACGGATTTGAAAAGCGCTTCGAAGGTG
>NZ_JBTLNE010000031.1:0-45437 GCF_054457435.1 Halovulum sp. GXIMD14793
ACATTCCCGCGCTGAACCGGTAAGTAGGGGCAGATCAGCGCGTAGTGGCTTTCTGTTATCTCATTCATAACAGATACTTTGTACAAAACAGCACTATGCAATAGTGTGCACAGGCCCTAGTTCAAAGAACACCGCATCAAATGCTCATTTCATGTTAAGTTAGCCCGACCATAACTGCCTGCCAGGCGCCCAAGGTGATCGGATATGAAAATACTGTTTGGGCTATTGATTGGATTGATCTGCTTTATCAGCGCTCACACAGATGCCGTGGCTTGTTCTGTAGCGATGCCACGTCAGGCCAAAGACGTGTTGGGTGCAGAGCTGGTTGTGCTTGGTCGTCTGGGCAACTATCGCGTCCTTTCGGGTGCTGACGCGTTGCAGCAGCACAAAGTAATGCTTGAGACCCTGCCTCTAGACATCGGTTCATCCCTCAGACAGAGCTTTGAAGCGGAGAGGCCCAATGCAGCCCGCTACGCCAGCTTTGACTTTGAGATTGACGAAGCTTTGGTGGGGAATGCTGCGGGCCGAATTTCGGTCGTCTGGTACAATTCAACCTTTGCTTTGCCTGAAAGTCTAAGACCGGGTTCCTATTTGATTGCATTGACCGGGCTGACGTTAGAGGATCAAGATCAGTCCGTTCGCATCGACCCCAATTCGGTGCCATTGCCAGTACTGCAACTGCCTTGCTCCAGCCCGTTTTTGTTTCCGAGTTACACGACGGAAGCGGATGAGATATTTAGGATTATCTCGGTTGCTAAGGCAACGAATTAGCTTGGTGGATGGCTACGATTTTGATCTGAAGCGGGTCTCTGGTGATCGACGCGCATTTTCCGAAGGTGCTGGACATTAAGGCGAAGCTACCCTATCGCCCGGTCGATCAGAGGATGCAGATAAATGCCCACCTACACCGCCCTGACCACCTTATCCGGAAAACCCGACGCTGAGGCTTTGGGCGAGGCATTGGAACGCCTGCATCCAGAACCGACAGGCGTTGGTGTGTTCGAGGTTGAGGATGGGTCTGGCACCTGGGAAGTAGGCGGCTATTTCACCGAAAAACCGGATGAGGCTGGTCTGGCGCTGTTGGCGACGATCCACAACGCCCGGCCCTTCGCGGTGTCAAAGCTTGAGGATCGCGACTGGGTAGCGCAGGTTCGCCGGGAATTGACGCCGGTCGAGGCCGGGCGGTTCGTTGTCTATGGCGGCCATGATGCGCACCGCGTGCCCGCGCAGAAAATCGGGCTGGAGATTGAGGCCGCGATGGCCTTTGGCACCGGGCATCATGCGACCACTCAGGGCTGTCTGCTTGCGCTGGACAAGCTTGTGACGCGGGGCCGGATCGCGGCCAGTATTGCGGATATCGGATGCGGCACGGGTGTTTTGGCGATGGCCGCGCATAAGATCTGGCGCACTGCGGCACTGGCGGCGGATATCGATCCTGTCGCCACCGCCACCGCTCGGGCGAATATGCGCGCCAATGGTATCGGCGCTGTGGTGCCCTGCCTGACCGCGCCGGGATTTCGCCATCCGATGATCCGCACACGCGCGCCGTTTGATCTGGTATTCGGCAATATCCTGGCCGGGCCGCTAAAGCGCATGGCACCGGATATGGGGCGGCATATCGCGCCGGGCGGGCTTGCCATCCTGTCAGGCATGCTGAACCCGCAGGCACCCGTTGTGGCCGGGGTCTATGCCGGACATGGCTTTGCCCGGATCGACGCGCAGGTGATCGGGGAATGGACGACGCTGGTGCTGCAGAGGCGTTAACGCCCCTGCCTGTACCTTGCTATGGCAATTCACTGAGCTCAGCCCAATCCCGCGCCGCCTACCAATGCGGCGGCTTGCTGTCTGCAGGCGGCGCGTTTGCCGCGTCCGCCTCCTGCTCCGCCGCGCGTTGCATCAAAAGGGCCACGCGGCGGGTCAGCTGGTCGATCTCGGCCGATTGCCGATGCACGACATCGGACAGATCATCGATTGCCGCAGCCTGATGGGCCACGGTTTCCTCAAGCGCGGTGATGCGGTCCGGGTCAGTCAATGCGGTAAAAGATATGGCCGCCCAGCACGGCAGTTCTGACCAACCGCGAGAACCAGCCGGGCGCCATACGCTCCCCATGGAAATAAAGCGCACCGCCGGTGATATCCTGCTGCGGAAAGGCCAAAGCCTCTTCCGCGATGCGGGTCGCATTGGCGAACTTGATCTGGTCGTGAAACTCTTCCGGGCGCGCGTCGCAGCGATAGGAAAACTGGCAGCGGCCCTTTTCCTGTCCTTCGGCAACGACATCGCAGATCGTATTGGGAAAGCGCACGTCATCGGCCCGGTTCTTGATCACATCTGCAACGGCGTGCTGGCCCATCGGGTCACTGGCACGGGCCTCGAAATAGATCGCTTCGCGCAGACACTCAAAATCCTTCTGCGAATAGGTCGAAGGCGACAAAGGCGTTTCAGCGGGCGGGCGACCGCAGGCAGACAAAAGGACAGCGGCGATCAAGAGCAGGGGCAGGGCAAGGCGCATCAGGCAGGTCTTTTTCTTGGTTTTCACTTCGCGCGGAGCAAAACACCAGAATTATGGCATAGCAATGGCAGGAAATGCAGCAGTGTGGTGACTTGCCGATAACAGCCGCCTGCGATAAGCCACAGCGCAAAGGAAAAAGGGCCGGGTGATGGCAAAGGACAAACAGAAACAGCGCCGTCCAAGGGCGATACAGCCCAAGGGCTTCCGCGATTATCTCGGGGTCGAAGTGGCCGAGCGCAACGCAATGCTGTCAAAGATCACCGAGGTTTATCACCGCTATGGCTTTGACGCGCTGGAAACATCCGCCGTGGAAACGGTCGAGGCGCTGGGGAAGTTCCTGCCCGATGTCGACCGTCCCAATGAAGGCGTGTTCGCCTGGCAGGACGAAGATGAGGCCTGGATGGCCCTGCGCTATGACCTGACGGCCCCTTTGGCCCGGGTCTATGCCCAGTATCGCAACGACCTGCCGACACCTTATCGCCGCTTTGCCGTCGGCCCGGTCTGGCGCAACGAAAAGCCGGGGCCGGGGCGCTTTCGCCAGTTCTATCAGTGCGATGCCGATACCGTGGGCGCAGCAAGCGTCGCCGCCGATGCCGAGATTTGTGCCATGCTGGCCGATACGCTTGAGGCGGTTGGCATCGCGCGCGGCGACTATCTGATCCGGGTAAATAGCCGTAAGGTTTTGGATGGGATTCTGGAACGTGTTTTTGGCAGCTTTGCGGCTGAGACGGCAGAAGATAAAGAGCTTGCCGAAATTTTCGACCAGAATGTTCGCGATGCAGTGCTCAGAACGATTGATAAGTTTGACAAGGTTGGCGAGCAGGGTATCCGTGAACTTCTGGGGCCAGGTCGCAAAGATGAATCTGGCGCATTCATCGAAGGATGGAACCGATCTGACGCTGAAATCGATGTTGTCCTTGGCTTCATGAAAGCCAGAAAAGACAGCAACGCCTCTACTTTGTCGGCATTGCGTGAATTGGTTGAGGGGTCCGCAGTTGGGCGCGAGGGTGTTGACGAACTTGAGGCTATTGTCTCCCTTCTTGCCGCCCAAGGCTATGGCCCTGACCGCATCGTCATCGATCCTTCGGTCGTGCGCGGCCTCGGCTATTACACTGGTCCGGTTTATGAGGCCGAACTGACCTTTGAAATTCTGGATGACAAGGGCCGCAAACGGCAGTTCGGCTCGGTCGCTGGCGGCGGGCGCTACGACGATCTGGTCAAGCGCTTCACCGGTCAGGCGGTGCCCGCCACGGGTGTGTCCATCGGTGTTGACCGGCTGCTGGCGGCCCTGCGCGAAAAGGGCCGGATGCAATCCGAAACCCATGGCCCCGTTATCGTGACCGTGATGGATCGCGACCGCATGGCCGATTATCAGGCCATGGTGGGTGAGCTGCGCACCGCCGGGATCCGGGCCGAGGTTTATCTGGGCAATCCGAAAAACTTCGGCAATCAGCTTAAATACGCCGATGCCCGCCACTCCCCCGTTGCCGTGATCGAAGGCGGTGACGAGAAAGAGCGCGGCGTCGTGCAGATCAAGGACCTTGCTCTTGGCGCGCGTCTGGCGGCCAACATCACCACCAACGAAGAATGGAAGGCACAGCCAGCCCAGATGGAGATCGCCCGCACCGATCTGGTGGATGAGGTTTGCAAGATGATCGACCGGGCGCAGGGCTGATGCAAACCGGGGACGCTCTGGCAGCCCTTGGTGCCGAAACCGACCGCATTCTGGCCTGTTTTGCCGCAGCCGGTGCGGTGCGCGTGGAGCCGCCAAGCCTGTTGCCTGCCGCGACCCTGCTGGATTTGTATGGTGAGGATATTCGCGCCCGCGCCTATGTCACCAGTGACGGGCAGGCCGAAATGATGCTGCGCCCGGATTTCACCTTGCCGGTGGTCGAAGAGCATATGGAAAGCGGCGCGGAACCCGCCCGCTATGCCTATTGCGGTACGGTCTGGCGGCGGCAGGAGGGGGGCAAACCCTCGGAATATCTGCAGGCCGGGTTTGAGTTGTTCGATGGCGCGGATCCGGCGGCGTCGGATGCCGAGGTTTTCGCCCTGATCCGGACCGCTTTGGATGACGCCCCGGTTGAGGTCGCAACCGGTGATATGGGGCTGGTGCTGGCGGCCATTGACGGCCTTGGAACCACCCCCGCGCGGCGGGCGGCCCTGCGCCGCCATGTCTGGCGTCCGAACCGATTCCATCGTTTGCTCAGCCGCTTTTCCACGACCCGGGATGACAAGGCGGACCTTCTGACAGCGGCCCGCGCTGGTGAGGCGGCTGATCTGATCAAATCAGCTGGCCCGCATGTCGGGCTGCGCAGCGCCGATGAAATCCTAGCCCGCATTGCCCGATTGGTGGAGGAGGACGACACCGCCCCCCTGTCCCGGGCCGAGACTGACCTGATCGAAACCATTTTCGGGCTTAAGGACACCTGCTTCGGTGCCTTGGTACAAATGCAGGACATGCGTGCCGATGCCCCCTTCCTGACCGCCGCAGTGGATCAGTTCGAGGCACGGCTTACCGCCTTGTCCGCCCGCGGTATCGCCCCCGAAACGCTGCCCTTCGAAGGCTCCTTCGGACGCACCACGCTGGAATACTATGACGGCTTTGTCTTTGGGTTCATCGCCAGCGGCCGCACCGACCTGCCGGTGATCGCCTCCGGCGGGCGCTATGACGCGCTGACCCGCGCGCTGGGACGTGGCCGCGAAATCCCGGCGGCGGGCGGGATCATCCGGCCACAGGCCTTGCTGGCACTGCGGGGGGCATCATGCTGAAACTTGGAGTGCCCTCAAAGGGCCGGTTGCAGGAACAGACATTTGCCTGGTTTGCCGCACGCGGCATCACGCTGGAACGCAGCAGCGATGGCCGGGAATATGCCGGGGCCGTGCGGGGCATTGATGATATGTCGCTGGTGCTGCTGTCCGCTGGTGAAATCCCCCGGGAACTGGCCGCCGGTCGGATCGACCTTGGCGTGACCGGACAGGACCTTATAGCGGAATATACCGGCACCAACACGCCGCTGCGCCAGATCGCCGAGATGGGCTTCGGCCATGCCGACCTGATCGTCGCCGTTCCCAAGGTCTGGATCGATGTCGATACCATGGACGACCTCGACGCCGCCGCCGCTGCCTTTCGCGCGGCCCACGGCCACCGCCTGCGCATCGCCACCAAATACCACAGCCTGACCTGCCGATTCTTCCGCGATCATGGCATTGCCGATTACCAACTGGTTGACAGTCAGGGCGCCACCGAAGGCACGGTCAAAAACCTGACCGCCGAGGCGATTGCTGACATCACCTCATCCGGCGATACCTTACGCGCCAATCACCTGAAAATCCTCAGCGACGGCCTGATTCTGCAAAGCCAGGCGACCCTGTTCGCCGCCCCCGCTGCTGACATAACCGCTCTGACAGACAAACTGGCGCTCTGACCTTCATTGTTCCCCAAATATCCCCGCCGGAGGCATTGCCGATCATTCAACGTTTTTGGGCCTTGCGCCGAGAGCGCAGCGATGCCCATCCCCCAAGGATCAGGATCTGACCCAAAATCGCAAACGGCAATGCAGGGCCGATTGCCCCGAGTTTAACGTGCAGCCAATGTAAGGCGGGCTGAAGCGATTTGATCGGAAAATCTGACAGGATGGCGCTTGTCCCGGGCGAGGCTGCTTCATCCTCAATGATGCTGTAGACCAAAGGCGTGACAAGCAGCAACGCAATCAAACCCAGACCGATCAAGCCGATACCAAGCTTGGCGTTTTCGAGCGAGGATGGCATTTCCCCGGAAATATCGACAGGCTTGTCGCGGGTGACGCGAATGGCCAGCATCGGGCCGATAACAAGGCTGACAGCGGCAACAAGCCCGGCCGTCAATGCCCTTGGGCTAATGTCCCCGTCCGCCGTATAAAAGGCGTGGGCAAAGATCGCAGCACCCATTCCGGTCAGCACCAATAGGGCCGCAAAGGTCAAAGCCAGTTTGCGCATTTCTTGTCTTCCCCGAAACTCTAATATGCTCAAATTTCAGAAAAAACTCTGCGGATCAATATCAATCACCACCCGCGTATTCACCGGCGGCTTAATCGCCGCGCGCCACGCCGCCAGCTCCGCCTGCAACAACACCCCGCGCGGATACTTCACCAGCAACCGATAGCGATGCCGCCCCCGGATGCGCGCAATCGGCGCGGGTGCAGGCCCGAACACTTGCGCGCCTTTTGCGGCCAGCGGGCCGCTGGCGCGGGCCAGCTCGCGGGCCAACGATACCACAGCAGCCTCGTCGGAACCCGAGACGATCACCCCCGCCATACGCCCATAAGGCGGCGCACCCGCCTCCTCGCGCATCTGCGCCTCAGCCCGCCAAAACGCTTCATCCTCGCCCGAGACAATGGCCTGCATCACCGGATGATCCGGGTTGCAGGTCTGCACCATCGCACCCCCGGGCTTGTCGCCCCGTCCCGCCCGGCCCGAGACCTGACGCACCAGCTGAAAGGTGCGTTCGGCGGCGCGCAGATCACCGCCGCCAAGGCCCAGATCGGCATCGATTACCCCGACAAGGGTCAGGTTGGGAAAGTTATGGCCCTTGGCGACGATCTGGGTGCCGATGATGATGTCGGTATCACCGCTGGCGATCTCTTCGATCCGGTCGCGCAGGGCGCGGGCCGATTGGGCGATGTCGGAGGACAGCAAAGTGATCACCGCCTCGGGGAACAACGCCACGGCTTCCTCGGCCAACCGTTCCACCCCGGGGCCAATGGCGCGCATCATGCCGGATTTGCCGCAGGCAGGGCATTCCTCGGGGATGGAACGGGACGCGCCGCATTGATGGCAGATCAGTTGCTTAAGAAACCGGTGTTCCACCATCCGGGCATCACAATCATCACAACTGATCTGATGCCCGCAGGCGCGGCATTGCGTCAGCGGGGCATAGCCGCGCCGGTTCAGGAAAAACAGCGTCTGTTCGCCAGCCTCGATCCGTTGACGCGTGGCCTCGACCAGCGGTTCCGCAATCCACCGGCCCTGACCGGGACCGCTTTCGCGCAGATCAACGGTGGCGATTTCCGGCATGACGGCGGTGCCAAAGCGCTCTGCCAGATCCAGCCGGGCATATTTCCCGGCCTTCGCATTGGTCCAGCTTTCCAGCGATGGCGTGGCCGAGGCCAGAACAACCGTCGCAGAACATAGCGAAGCACGCAAAACCGCCATATCGCGCGCATGATACAGCGCCCCATCCTCCTGCTTGTAGGAGGTGTCATGTTCCTCATCCACAACGATCAGGCCCAGATCGCGAAACGGCAGAAACAGCGCCGAGCGCGCGCCCACCACCAATTGCGCCTTGCCCGTGGCGATGGCTTTCCAGGCGCGGCGACGCTCTGCCTGAGTGACACCGGAATGCCATTCCGCAGGGCGATGGCCAAAGCGCTCCTCAACCCGGGTCAGGAATTCTGACGTCAGGGCAATCTCGGGCAGCAGCACCAAGGCCTGACGCCCAATCCTCAGGGCTTCAGCGACCGCCTCCAGATAGGCCTCGGTCTTGCCGGACCCGGTGACGCCTTTCAGCAGCGTTGTGCCATAGCAGCGGCTGCGCACGGCTTCGGTCAGGGCGCGGGCAACGCGGTGTTGATCCGGCGATAGCTCGACGCCAGCGGCATCCGGGTCCAGCCGCGCAAAGGGGGCATCGCGCGGGGCAAGGGTGCGGATCAGGACGCTCTGCGCTTCCAGCCCCTTCAACACGCCCGAGGATACACCCGCCAGCATGGCCAGCTCGCCCGGGGCAAAGCCCATCCCCGGATGGTCGTCCAGAAACGCCAGCACCCGGCGGCGGGCATCGGTCATGCGGTCCGGCGCGCCCTCGCCCCGGCGCAGGATCTTGCGCTGGCCTGGCGACGTACCAAGGTCCGGCACCCGCGTGGCCAGCGTCAGCATCGCGGGCAAGGGGGTCAGGGTGTATTCGGCGGCACGCTCCAGAAATTGCTGCATGCCTGGCAACATCGGCGGCACATCCAGCACGCGGTTCACAGGCCGTATCTTGGTCAGATCGAAATCGCCCTTGCCCGGTCCCCAGACCACGCCCATCACCCGGCGCGGACCCAGTGGCACGGATACAAACGCCCCGCGCTGCACCCCGCCCGCAGGCGCACGATAATCCAGCGTCCGGTCCAGCGGTTGGGTGGTCAGGATGGCAACAAGGTCACCCTCGGCAAAGAAATCCGGGTCAGTCATGCCATCGCCCCGTTCTGCGGTTCCCTGCGCGAATCACTTCGCGTATGGTGCTGAAAACGGGCGTTACGGAGCAGATGAGCCATGAAATTCTTTGTCGACAGTGCAGATATTGATGCAATCAAGGACCTTGCCGAGACCGGAATGGTCGACGGCGTCACCACCAACCCCTCGCTGATCCTGAAATCGGGCCGCGATATTCTGGAAGTCACGAAAGAGATTTGTGACCTGATCCCTGGCCCGGTCAGCGCCGAAGTCGTGGCCACCGAAGCCGATGAAATGATCACCGAAGGCCGCAAACTGGCTGAGATCGCCGACAATATCGCCGTCAAGGTGCCCCTGACCTGGGCCGGGCTGAAAGCCTGCAAGGTGCTGACGGGGGAAGGGCGCATGGTCAATGTGACACTCTGTTTCTCTGCCAATCAGGCGCTTTTGGCGGCAAAGGCCGGAGCGACCTTTATCAGCCCGTTTATCGGACGGCTGGACGATATCAACCTTGATGGTATGGAACTGATCGAGGACATCCGCACGATCTATGACAATTATGGGTTCGAGACGCAGATACTCGCCGCCTCGGCCCGGACGGTCAACCATATCTGCCAGTCGGCGCTGATTGGGGCGGATGTGGTGACGGCACCGCCTGCGGTCCTGAAGAAACTGGCGGATCATCCTTTGACCGACAAAGGGCTTGAGGCGTTTCTGTCCGATTGGGCCAAGACGGGGCAGAAAATTGTCTGAGGAAGCGGTAAAGGAGGACGAGGGCGTCGCAGCCCTGCGCGCCCTGATCCTGGATGACCCGGAACTGATCCTGGGCGACCGCTCGATCATGCAAGCCCTGATCAATGCCGATGGTGCCGAAGCCGATGGCCGCAACGTCGTCGATCTGCGCGGCCGTCTGGTCCACAGGCTGGAAGATCGGTTGGAAAACCTGGCCGAGACGCATCGCACCGTCGTCGCAGCGGCTTATGAAAACCTTGCGGGCACCAATCAGGTGCATCGCGCGGTTCTGGCCCTGCTGGAGGCGGAAGATTTCGTCGAGTTCCTTAAAGTGCTGGGCGAGGATGCCCCCGCCATGCTGACCATTGATATGGTGCGCATCGCACTGGAAACCCCGGCAGCAGAGGCAGGCAAACCGCTGGGGCCGAAGGGGCCTCTGGCAGGTTTGATCACCGGGCTGCCACCTGGCGGTGTCGATGTCTTCATGGGCGCGCGCGAAGAGGCCGAACCCCGCAAGATCATCCTGCGTGCCTCGACCGAAGCGGCGGAGCTGCTCTTTGGCGAGGATGGCAAAGGTCTGCGATCCGAAGCTGTAATGCGGCTCGATCTGGGCAAGGGCAAGCGCCCCGGTGTGCTGGTTCTGGGCGCCGAGGACCCGTATAAATTCCACCCCGAGCAAGCGACCGATCTGCTTGGCTTTTTCGCCAGCGCGTTCGAAAGCATGCTGCGCCGCTGGCTGGCTTGACGGATATAACCGGATCAGCCGGCGCGCTGGCGCTTATGGATCGCTGGCTGGATGGCCTGCGCGATCTGCGCGGGGCCAGCGCGCATACGATTGCCGCCTACCGGCGTGATGTTGCCGGGTTTCTGGGGTTTCTCGCCCAGCATTGGGGCGGTCCGGCTGGGCGGCGCGCGCTGGTGCAGGTTCAGACCTCCGACATGCGCGCCTGGATGGCCGCAGAACGACAGCGTGGCCTGTCCGCCCGGTCGCTGACCCGCGCCCTGTCAGCGGTGAAAACCTTCTACCGCTGGCTGGCCGAGACCGAAGGTCTTGAGGCCCCAGCGGTGATCGCCGCCCGCGGCCCGCGCCTGAAACCCCGTCTGCCCCGCCCACTTGAGGCTGAGGCTGCGAAAAAGATGCTGGATCTTGCAGAAATTCAGTCGCCGGAGCCATGGATCGCCGCGCGGGACACCGCCATACTGACCCTGCTTTACGGATGCGGTCTGCGCATATCCGAAGCCCTCGGCCTGACCGGCAGCGATGTGCCACTGGGTGATGTGCTGCGCATCCTCGGCAAGGGCGGCAAGGAACGGCTGGTGCCGGTCCTGCCCGCCGCCCGGTCAGCGGTCGAGGCTTACATTGATGCCTGTCCCTACACCCCCGCGCCAACCGACCCGATCTTTCGCGGCGCACGCGGTGGCCCTTTGAACCCGGCCATTGTGCAAAAGCTGGTGCGCAATCTGCGCGCCCAGATGGGCCTGCCGGAAACGGCCACTCCGCATGCCCTGCGGCATTCCTTTGCCACGCATCTGTTGCAGGCGGGCGGAGATCTGCGGGTGATCCAGGAATTGCTGGGCCACGCTTCCTTGTCGACCACGCAGGTCTATACCGGCGTTGATCAGACCCGCCTGATGGAAGTCTATGACCGCGCCCATCCGCGCAACCGTTGAAACGTTTCTGACAAAACTGTCAGGTGAAGTGACGCGACTTATGACGGCGGGTCATGTCATCCCCAATGCAATAACGATTTCCGCGCTGTCGCGCCTTTATCAAAGGAAAACATATGAAAACCATCGCAGCCACATTCGCGCTGACCCTGCTTGCCGGGGTTGCTCAGGCGCAGGAATGCAGCAACGACACCGATCCCTATGACATCGACGCCGCAGGCGTTGATGCGCTTTATGCCTGTATCGAAGCCAAGATGCTGGCCGGATACACGAAAAAAGATCACGCCGTTGCCCAGGAATATCGCAACTGGACCGTCACCGCGACGCGCCCGGCCGTGCCCGGCCCGCATGGCGAGCGCTTTCTGCTGACCTTCGCCAATGACATTGCTGCGGAGCAATACATCAAGTTCGAGGAAGAAGGCGTTGTGATGCCCGTCGGCTCGATCCTCGTGAAAGAGAGCTTCAAGATGCGCAAAGGCGAGGCCAAGGTCGGCCCGCTTTTCATCATGACCAAAGTCGCCGAAGGCGAGGCGCCCGAGACCAATGACTGGGTCTATGATGCCGTCCAGCCCAACGGCAAGCCGATGGGTATCAAGCAATCCTTCTGTCATGATTGCCATGCGGCCTATGAAGATCAGGACTACCTTGGGTATCCAGCCGAAGAAGTTCGGGTTTCCAACTAGGCAGCGGACTCGTAAAACTGACACCATAGCCTGATAGATGCGAGTTTGATCATGGCCATGAAGTTGGCTGAAGTTTTTTCATAGCGTGTTGCGATCCGGCGGAATGAGGCTTTGAGCCGCCCAAAGACCCGCTCGATCTTGTTGCGCTCGCGGTAGATTTCGGCGTCAAATTCTGCGGGCAATTTGCGGTTGGCCTTGGGCGGGATGACGTCGATTGCGCCTTGTTCCCAGGTCATCTCGCGGATCCAATCGGCGTCGTAGGCCTTGTCCGCGAGCACGTCCTGTCCTGGCTGCAATCCATCCAGAAGCCGCTCGCACGGCGGCGCGTTATGGGCCTGGCCCGGCGTCAGCTCGTAACGGATCGGCAGGCCGTCTTGATTGGTAAGTGCATGTATCTTTGTTGTTAAAGCGTTTCGGGATAAACCTGAGACAAAAGATTATCCTGAAACGCAGTGATAAGCCGATAGGGTGTACGCGTTTCGATTTTATGTGATGTCTCAAGGTAAACTCGAAACGCTTTAGCCCGAGATATAGGGGAAAGCCCGAAACGCTAGAGCGTCATGCGGAAAACCTGAATCATCTAACGCTGCCTGAAATCAAAGATTTCAACGCGTTAGATGATACGGGATGTCTCAGGTATTTCGCTAGACGCTATAAAAGACAGTCCCGGGCAGGTCTATATGACCTGCCCGAAGTCCCAAACAGGGTCCCTACATAGGTTGAAAGTGCCGTCAGAAGGGCGTTTTGCGCCCCCGACCGGGCATCCTTTGTCGCGCCAGTCTTGCCCCCTTGCGCAGTTTGCCCCATGGTGCAGCGGTTCTGTGACAGGGAGCCTTCCAATGAAAAAACTGATTCTTGCACTTGCCGCGCTGTTTGCCGGGCCGCTGATGGCCCAGGACCTGCCTGATCTGGGCGGGCGCGAGGTGGTGATCGTAACCGAAAACGCCTATCCTCCGCTGCAATTCATTGACCCAAAAACGGGCGAGGCGATTGGCTGGGAATATGACGCCATTGCCGAACTGGCCAAGCGGCTGAACTTTATACCGGTCTACGAAAACACAAGCTGGGACGCTATGATCCCCGCTGTGTCCGAGGGGCAATATGATCTGGGTATGACGGGCATCACCATCCGCGAGGACCGGATGGAGAAGGTTGATTTCTCGGACGCCTATATGCGCTCGGAAATGTTCATGATGGTCCGCGGGGACGAGGATCGCTTTACCGATGGTGCAAGCTTTGCAGCGTTCGAGGATGGTCTGGTTGGTGCACAGCCCGGCACAACACCGTTCTATGTTGCGGTCTATGACATGCTGGACGGCAACGAAGCCAATCCCCGTATCAAGCTGTTCGAAACCTTCGGGGCGACGGTACTGGCGCTGAAAGCGGGCGATGTTGATGTGGTGCTGACCGATGGCACCGCCGGGCAGGGCTATGTTGATGCCGAAGCCGGTAAGCTGAAACTGACCGGCGATGCGATGGGGACCGAGGATTTTGGTTTTATCTTCCCCAAAGGCTCCGATCTGGTCACCCCGTTCAATGCGGGCATTGCCGCGATGAAGGCGGACGGCACGGCCGAGGCGCTGAACAAGAAGTGGTTCCTCGACTACAAACTGGGCGGCTAAGTGCCCTCAGCGACTGATCTGTGCGATGATATGCGCTGCGCTGGCCTCCGGGTCCAGCGCTGCGCTGTCGATGCGCAGGACATCCGTGGTCCACGGCTCATAGTGACGGGCACAGACCTTGTCCCATGGCGGGTGTCCGGCTTGCGGATCAGCGTCGCGGCGCGCCTCAACGCGGCTGCGGTGCAGGGCGGGATCGCTGCAAATAACCTCAACCTCCAGAAAATCGACCCCCGCCGCCTGCGCAACCGCGCGCCAGTCCCGCCGCGTCACCTCAATCGCATTGACCGTATCCCCAATGACCGTCGCGCCAAGGCGCAGGTTTTCCTCGGCCAGCGCATAGCAAGCGCGATAGCCGGCATCCTCGGAGTGTCGGATTTTCAGTTCCGAGTGCCAAAGCGCCATTTCGATCGCATCGACCCTCAGGTGAAAGGCCCCAAGTCTTTGGGCCAGAATGCGGGCGATGGTCGATTTTCCTATGCCCGGCAGACCGGACAGAATGATCAGCATGCGTCCCTCCGGGCGATGAAACTGGGAACAGCATGACCACCGGCACAAGCCCTGACAAGCGACAAGATGCGGATCGTGATTTTCCCTGGTGGCTGGTGGCTGGTGGCCGCCGCCCTGCTGGCGGCATGGGCAATCTGGCGTATCCTGACCGATGATCTGCTGACGCAGGTTCTGAACATCACCGCCAAAGGGATCGGCATCACGGTGTTCGTGACCGTGGTGTCCTTTGCCCTGGCATCCCTTCTTGGGCTGGTGCTTGCGGTTGCGGTGCTGTCGAAATCCGTGCTGATCCGCCAGATCGCGCGGTTCTATATTGAGATTGTGCGCGGCATCCCTGTCCTCGTCCTTTTGTTCTACATCGCCTTTGTGGCATGGCCGGGGGTGGTTGAGCTGATCAACTGGGCCGGCACACCGCTGGGGATGGAGGAGATGCGCACCCGCGATCTGTCCTTTATGTGGCGTGCGATCATCGCCCTGACCATCGGCTATTCCGCCTATATCGCCGAGGTGTTCCGCGCGGGCATCCAATCCGTCGATCAGGGCCAGATCGAGGCCGCCAAGGCCCTTGGCCTGACCCCCTGGCGGCGGTTTCACCTGATCGTCCTGCCGCAGGCGATCCGCGTGATGCTGCCGCCCTTGGGGAACTTCTTCATTGCAATGATCAAGGACAGCTCGCTGGTGTCGGTGCTTGGGGTGGCGGATATTACGCAGCTGGGCAAGGTCTATGCCGTCGGATCCTTTCGATATATGGAAACCTACAACATCGTCACCTTCATCTATCTGGTGATGACCATCACACTGTCACTTGCCCTGCGCGCGCTGGAACGACGGCTGAACCGAACCCCCCATACCGCTGGTGATAACAGGGTTTCACCCCGCTAACAAAACCGTCATAAAGGCCGCCATGATTTTGTTCTGGCGTGCCTTTGCTGTTCACATGTTTACCGCAGTTGGTGCGGCGCTGGCGCTTATGGCTATGCTGGCGGCGGGGCGGGCGGACTGGCCTATGATGTTCTTGTGGCTGCTGGTGGCGCTGGTGGTGGACGGGTTTGATGGGCCGATGGCGCGGGCGGTGGATGTGAAACGCAATGCGCCGCAATGGGACGGGGTGCTGCTGGATCTGATCATTGACTACCTGACCTATGTCATCATTCCGGCCTATGCGATGGTCGAGGCGGGGCTGATCGGTGAGGGGTGGTCGCTGGCGGCGGGGCTGATGATCTGTGTGACGGGTGTGGTCTATTTTGCGGACACACGGATGAAAACCTCGGACAACTCATTCTCGGGATTTCCGGGGTGCTGGAACATGGTCATTCTGGTACTTTTCGTAGTAGATATAGGGTCTTGGGGCGCGATGCTGCTGATGATGGCCATCGCGCTGGCGCAGTTCTTCCCGCTGAAATTCATCCACCCTGTGCGCACCGAACGCTGGCGGATGCTGAGCCTTCCGGTGATGCTGGCCTGGGGCGGATTTGCCGCATGGGAGGCGTGGCTGAGCTTTGACGCGCCGGTGGTGGCCAAGGTCGGGCTGATCGCGACCAGCCTGTATCTGGGAGCGGCAGGGATCGTGCAACAGGTGGTGCCACCGCTGCGAAAATAGGGCGGTCAGAGCGGCGCCAGCCGGGGACCTGACAGGGGCCGGGACAAGCGATTGCGATACAAGAAAAACCGTCAAAAACCGGGTGCCAGCAAGCGTATGGCATGCGTATGGCAAGCGTATTGCGACTGAAACTGTCGGTTATTCATGGTTTTGGGGGATTTTCTGGACGCGGACACCGGCCAAGATATTTCAGAATTTGTTTCCGATTAGATGAAACCAGTACTATTTAGGTTCAAAATCCTATCTAGGCGAAGTTCCCAAGAGGGATGCGGCGCAAAGCCTTCTTCAAAGACATTGCTGCTTGAAAATGTTGAAACTGCAAGGAAAGATTACTTCGAGTTAAATCTCTAGTAGTAGGCTAATTTTGAGCGGCTGAACCAGACCTTCAGCGATCAGCTACGATACGAGATTGTTCCCAGAAACTCGCTAGTAGTTGTATGCAGGCTGCGGATTGTGGTTCCGCATTCGCATCGGTAGCGAAAGATCGTATTCGTTGGAGCGTGCGAAGCGTGCAGTTCTCTCCACCAAGAACTTCAGGTTGGCTGGCTGGTTTTCTATACGATCCCAAGGAACAACTGAAAGCTTGACTCCCGGCTTCGCAAGATTGTCGATGATCCGCTCCGGCATGTCGGGATAACGAGAGAGGTAGTCAGCCTTGTTGTCGACATGCACCCACCCACCACGGTAGTCGGGGTAAATAACCTCCTTTTCGTCGGGAAGGCTCGCGTGCCACGAAGTCGACCGCGTTGATGGCAGATCGATGACGAGGATACCGCTACGGCGATTGATCAAGCCATCTATCATGCTGGACTTTAGTTCCCAGTCGACATGTTTGCGGAAACGCGTTTCTGTACCGCAGAGCAGGATCGTAACTTGCGTATCGCGAAGATAGTTGTCGCGGATAAAACGCCGAATTGACTGGGGCGGATGGCTTTCGTCTATCTCCCCTACTTCCACGGACTGATCATCAAACGCGTTGTGGACTTTCGCAAGAGATGAAAGGTGCTTCCGGTATTTCTGGTCGTTTCTATGGTGGTAGCTGATGAACGCCTTCGTCATTGAAATACTCCCGATACAAATACGGCCATCGCCATCATGGCGAGGCCAAGAATCATGACTGCAATTGCGAGCCAGTGCGCAACTGACTTCCATTTGTTTGAGACATCAGGAAGGCTGTTGTCTCCGATAGCCTTGCCGGCGCCCCGCAGCGCAATCGAGTTCGCTCGAATTCCATCGCTGATACGCAGCATTACAAAGGCCAAGGTAGCAAGTGCTGCCCCAAGCAGCGCGTAGAACCACCACTCTAAATCGCCTGAAGTAGAGCGCAGAACGAGTGCCGTAGCTGAGGCAACAGCTATCAGTAGCTGCAACATTTGCCATCTCAGCTTATCGAGATGGCGAAACGTTTCGTAGCGTTGGTTATAAATCTCAACGCTCTGAGGAGCTGGGGTTTCCGCGTCACTATCCATCTATTGTAGATAGTTACCGACGTGCGCGCTTTCAACAGTTAGTAACTAAACTGCGTTCTGGCACTACATAGTGTGCGCTAAGTGCCGGCAGGGTCACACTAATTTCACTGTAATTTGGTTGCTCCGGTAAGGTCGCGCTTAGCTTTAAACGTGATGGCGGACTCGAAATGTGGTTCGCAGGATGCCGTTGCAACACCGGCGAAGCCACAAACTGATACGCTAGACTTCCAAGTGCATTAGGCCTTTTTAGTGTCTGCTTATTGGTTTGCGATCGCAGTAACTCCATCATACAGCGAAGGTTGGCTCTCAGCCATTTGCGAAAGCGTTTCAAATCAGCAGCCCATACGCGCCTTCGTGTTTTAGCAGGGCCACTTTTTGCTCTACGCCTCCGGCGCCGGAGAAGCCTCCGAGGCCTCCTGTCGCCGTGATGCGGTGGCAGGGGATGATGATGGGGATGGGGTTGGCGCCGCAGGCCTGGCCGATGGCTTGCGGGGTGACGGAGAGGTCTCGGGCGAGGTCTCCGTACGTGCGTGTCTGCCCCAGCGGGATGGCGAGCATGGCGGCGTAGACTTGTTTCTCGAAGGCGGTGCCGGAGGGGTCCAGCGGCAGGTCGAAGCGGGTCAGGGTGCCGCTTAGGTACGCCTGCATTTGCGCCCGTGCTTCGGCCAGCAGGGGGGTGTCGGGGCCGGATGCCTGCGCGTTCCAGTGGAGCGCTGTGATATTCGTTTCGGTCGCCGCGATGCCGAGGCGACCGAAGGGGGAGGGGATGGTGGTGATGTTCATCCCAAAGCGGCGTTGCAGCGCGCGCAGGTGCCCAGGTGGGCGTGGGTGCCGACATCGGGGAGGATTTTCCAGCAGCGTTGGCATTTTTCACCCTCGGCGCGTTCGAAGACGACGCTGATGCCCTCGGCCTCGGGCAGGCGGAAGGCCTCGGCCGGGCCGGGATCGCCGGTGATGCTGATCGCTGAGGTGATGCAGAGATCGGCGAAGTCGGTGCTTTGGGCGATGGAGCGGGTGGTCTCGTCGTCGATATGGACGGTTGGTGCGGCCTCAAGCGAGGCACCGATGACCTTGTCACGGCGCTGGATTTCGAGGGCGGCGGTGACCACGCGGCGGACCTTGCGGATGGTGGCCCATTTGCCCGCCAGCGCGGCGTCGTGCCAGTCGGCGGGGGTGTCGGGGATGTCCTGCAGGTGGACGGAGCTGTCATCGCCGGGGAAGCGGTGGAGCCAGACATCCTCCATCGTGAAGGCAAGCATGGGGGCCAGCCAGGTGGTGAGGCGGTGGAAGAGGATGTCGAGGACGGAGCGGGCGGCGCGGCGGTTCAGGCTGTCGGCCGGGTCGCAGTAGAGGGCGTCCTTGCGGATGTCGAAATAGAAGGCGGAGAGGTCGACGGTGCAGAACTGGAAAAGGGCGGAGAAGACGCCCTGGAAGTCGTACTTTGTGTAGCCGTCGCGGACCAGCTGGTCGAGTTCGGTCAGGCGGTGCAGCACCCAGCGTTCCAGTTCGGGCATATCGGCGGGGGCGACGCGTTCGGCGTCGGTGAAGCCGTTGAGGTTGCCCAGCATGAAACGCATGGTGTTGCGCAGGCGGCGATAGCTGTCGGCGACGTTTTTGAGGATCTCGGGGCCGATGCGGTGGTCGTGGGTATAGTCGGTTTGGGCGACCCAGAGGCGCAGGATATCGGCGCCGTATTGTTTGACGACTTCTTCGGGGACGATGGTGTTGCCGAGGGATTTCGACATTTTCATGCCCTTTTCATCCAGCGTGAAGGCATGGGTGACCACGGCGCGGTAGGGGGCGTGGCCCTTGGTGCCGACGGATTGCAGCAGCGAGGAATGGAACCAGCCACGGTGCTGGTCGGTGCCTTCGAGGTAGAGATCGGCGATGCCGTCGGGGGAGCCGTCTTGGCGGTCGCGGATCACGAAGGCGTGGGTGGAGCCGCTGTCGAACCAGACGTCGAGGATGTCGAAGACCTGTTCGTAGTCGTCTGAATTGACGTCATTGCCGAGGAAGCGTTCTTTGGCACCTTCGGCGTACCAGCAATCGGCGCCTTCGGCCTCGAAGGCCTCGACGATACGGTCATTGACGGCTGCGTTGCGCAGCAGGAAGTCAGCGTCGGTGGGCAGTGCGCCTTTCTTGACGAAGCAGGTCAGGGGAACGCCCCAGGCACGCTGGCGGGAGAGGACCCAGTCGGGCCGGCCCTCGATCATCGAATAGAGGCGGTTGCGGCCGGTCTGGGGAGTCCAGTTGACGTTGTCGATCTCGGTCAGGGCGCGCTGGCGGATGGTTTCGCCCTTTTCGTCCTGCCCGTCGCCGACCTTTTGGTCGATGGCGGCGAACCATTGCGGGGTGTTGCGGTAGATCACCGGGGCCTTGGAGCGCCAGGAATGCGGGTAGGAGTGTTTGATCTTGCCGCGTGCCAGCAGCCCGCCGACCTCCGCCAGTTTGTCGATGACGGCCTTGTTGGCGTTGCCTTCCTTGCCGTTGGGCTTGAGGATCGACTTGCCGCCGAAAAACGGCAGGTCGGGACGGAAGGAGCCGTCCTCTAGCACGTTGTAGGTGATGACCTGCTGGAGCATGCCGAGATCACGATACAGTTCGAACTCCTCCATCCCGTGGGAGGGGGCGCAGTGGACAAAGCCGGTGCCTTCGGTATCGGTGACGAAATCGGCAGCGTGGAAATCACGCGGGTCGTCCCATTCGCCGTTGCTACCCTCAGCGCCTGCAAGGGGGTGAGAGAGGCTGAGGCCGGAAAGCTCGTCAGATGTCACATCACGCAGACGGGTGTAGTGACCGTCTTCCAACCGGGCACGGCTAAAGACGTCTGCCGCGAGGTTGTCGGCGAGCAGATATTTGTCGCCGACGCTGGCCCAGCATTCGTCTGGTGTACCGGTGACTTCATAGAGGCCGTAGGAAATGTCTTTCCCGAACACGACCGCTTTGTTGGACGGCATGGTCCAAGGGGTGGTCGTCCAGATTACGACATAGGCATTTTTCAGTGATTTGTTTTGCTCAAGGTAATCATATACCGCCTTGGGTGCAGCTTCGCCGTCTTTTCCCTGACCTAGTTCAAGGACTTTTTCGTCGGTAAGTAAGCCAATGTTTTCTTGCGGATCAAAATTACTGAGATCCTGTTCCCTCACCACCCGAAATTTCACCCAGATCGTGAAACTTTCCTTGTCGTGATACTCAACCTCGGCTTCGGCCAGTGCGGTTTTCTCGACCGGGGACCACATTACGGGTTTGGAGCCCTGATAGAGGGTGCCGTTCATCAGGAATTTCTGGAACTCTGCTGCGATCACTGCCTCGGCGTGGTAGTTCATGGTGAGGTAAGGATCGTCCCATTTGCCGGTGATGCCGAGGCGCTTGAATTCCTCGCGCTGGATATCGACCCAGCCCTGGGCAAAGCGGCGGCATTCCTGGCGGAAGTCGACGATGTCGACCTCGTCCTTGTTCTTGCCTTTGGCGCGGTATTGTTCCTCGATCTTCCATTCGATGGGCAGGCCGTGGCAGTCCCAGCCGGGGACATAGCGGGCGTCATGGCCCAGCATCTGCTGCGAGCGCACCACCATATCCTTGAGGATTTTGTTCAGCCCGTGGCCGATATGCAGATTGCCGTTCGCATAGGGAGGCCCGTCATGCAGGATGAAGGGTTTGCGCCCCTGTTTTTCGCGCAGGCGGTCATAGATGCCGATCTTTGCCCAACGCTCCAGCCACTCGGGTTCACGTTTTGGCAGGCCTGCGCGCATCGGAAACTCGGTCTCGGGCAGGTTCAGGGTGTCTTTGTAGTCGGGCGTATCGGCGCACATGGGTGCTCTCCGTCAGGGAATATCAGAACTGGGAAGGTCGGCGCGGGCATCCATACGCCTTTGCCCGGCGGCTCAGTTATTGAGCGCCGGGACGGTAATTCGAATGATGATGCCGAACTGTGTCCACATGGGTCGGTGTATAGACCTATGGGTCCGCATCGTCCAGCGGCTTGTCATGCGGTTTTTCTGCCGATTGGATCACCCGGTTCAGCCAATACAGTCCGATCAGAACCACCCCCAGCAGCAGGAAGGAGAAGAAGCGCGTCAGACCGGTCAGGTCGCTGGCGTCGATCAGGTAGACCTTGGCGATTGTCAGGACGATCCCGGTAATGCCCAGTTTGCGCAGGGCCGAGGAGCGGCGCAGATAGGCCAGCAGGATCAGGGTGACGGAGGCCAGCAAGAGCGCGACGGTGTAGCTGTATTGCTCTGCGTCCATGATCTTCCAGGTCGACAGTTTCGGCCCATGCCAGAAATGGCGGATGGACAGGCCGATATAGCAGGCCGCGACAAACCCGCCGATGGCCAGATAGATGCGCTTCAGCCATTTGCGTGCGCTCAGCAGCCAGAGCCCGGTCAGGATCAGGACCAAAGCTGGCAGGCCATATGCAATCAGCAGGCTGGAGAAGACCGGCGGGCCGATGACCCAATTCCCGGCGAACAGGTCAATCAGGGGGTTGGACAGCGTCAGGTTGAACAGCAGCAGGGCAAAGCCCATCAGGGCAAAGAGGGTGGCCAGTATGGCGCGGACGACATTGAGCGGCCCGCCGATGCGCTGGCGATAGATTTGTGCGGCGGAGGAGATCAGCCAGACGGTGGCGTAGAGGCCGACCTCCCAATGGGTCAGGTCGGTGCTGCGGTCGTCAAAACGCCCGACCCAGCGATAGATCAGCAGGCTTGCAAGTATGGCAAGCACGGTGACGGCGACGCTTTCCAGCACCATCCGGGCGGCGGGCCGGTCCAGGTCGGACAAGATGCTGCGGGCGGCGATAAGCAGGGCGGTGGAACCGCCAAAGACGATCAGAAGTTCGGTGATGGAGGCGGTTTCGGCAAAGGGAATGCCGGGGTAGATCACCAGCCGCCAGCCTGTGGCCAGCGCCCCAAGCTGCACGAACCATGACAGCGGCGGCAGGTTGAAGCCCCGGTCCAGAAGTGCGGCGCATAGGGTCATGACGGCCAGCGCCAGTGTCAGGGCGGTCAGGCTGAGCATTGTGATTAGGGCGAGCGAGATCAGCGTCAGCGCCGCTAGGACAAAGGCGGCCACCGGGCCGTTGCCGATGCCTGTGGCGCGCGCGCTGCGCTCTGCCAGAACGGTCATCAGGCCCGTCCCGGCCAGCGCATGCAGCGCCCATGGCCAGTCGCCAAGGATCGCAAACGGCGTCCAGAACAGATCCAGCAGGATGATGGCTGCCGGTGTCAGGATTGCCGCGCCGATCAGCCAGAACCGGGCATAGGCCACCCCGGTCAGGGCGCGCAGGCTGGCGAGCAGGGACATTGCCAGTGGGACAGCGGTCAGCAGGGTTATGGTGTTGGGCGGGCTATCCTCGGGGTTGATGCGTTGCCAGCGGATGAAGTCGGAAAAGGCCGGGCCGTTGTCCAGCGCTTCGAGGCAGATCAGGGCGAGAAAGCCGAGGGCGGGCAGGATGATCAGATCGCTGAGGGCTGCGGCTTTTTTGAGCCAGAGGGCGGCCAGTGCAAACAGGGCGCATAAGCCCATTAAGGCCAGGTGCAGGCCACCGTCATACGCGCTCCAGACGATCAGGGTGATTGCGGTTGCCGCCAGCATTGCGCCGGCGCAGATGCGGGTCGGGAAGTCTGGCCAGATGCCTTTGATGCCTGCGCCGCCCAGGCTTTCCAGCACCATTGCACCGCTATGGTCGGGCACCAGCCGCCGCACCGGGATGGTGGCGGTGGTGACCAGTGTGATCAGGGCGAAGGCGAGGTAATGCGGTGATCCGGCCTTGATCATGAAGAGCATGGCGGCCGCCGCGAAGGCCAGGAACAGGCCGAGGACGGAAATCCAGGCGGTACGTTTGACTGTGTCGACGCCAAGCGCGATGGCAGCGATCAGGGCGAAGTAGTAGTAAAGGCCGTTGGCATCGCTGTCGCTGCCGCCGACAAGGAAAGGCGCGGCGGCCCCGCCGATCAGGCCGATGGCGATCAGGAACGGGCCGTAGAACCAGCCTAATATCAGCGCCATCAATCCGGTCAGGCTGAGCCCGGTAAAGGCGAGGCCAGAGCCGATCAGGCCGTAAAGTTGCCGGGCCGCGAAAATGCCGACAAATATCGAGACAAGCCCCGCCCCGGCAAGGGTTGAGGGGAGAAAGGCTGTTGGTCCGTCCTCATCCCCGACACGGCGCCGGATCCATTCGGCGGCGGCAATCAGGATGGCACCGAAGGCGAGGGCGCTGAGGACGCGGAGCTGCGGGGTCAGCAGGCCTTTTTCGATGCCGTATTGCACCAGATAGACCCCGGCCATGGCGAAGGTCAGGGCGGCGATTATCAGGAACCAGTTTTCCCTGGCCCAGTTGATCAGGCCGGTGATCCGGTCCCCAGAAAAGACGAAGGCGCGGGGGGGCAGGTCGTTGGGGCGCTCGGCCTCGGGGATGTCGGCAGGGGCAGGGGGCTCCAGCCGGTTTTGCGGCGGTGTGGCGGGCTGGGGCGGCGGCGCGCTGGTGGCGGGCTGCGGTGTCTGGACGGCAAGGGCGGGCGGTGTCTCGGGCCGGGTGTCCTGCTGGGTGGGGTGCGCGTCTTTGGCCGCTTGTTCCAGATCACGGACGCGGCGCTTCAGGGCGCCATGGCTGAAGAACAGGTAGACAAGAACACCGACAATAATCAGGGTAAAAAATTCACCGAACATGCTGCTCACCACCTGGCGGGTTACATTTGCATTTGCAGTTAAGGAGTTAGCTCTGTTTACGACAGATTTGTAAAGCTGGTCGCGGCGTTTCTTTGTGACCTGTGTTGTTCAGCCATTGCCAAACAGCCCAGCTAGTGCGCGTTTGACAAGGCTGCCGACGCGGGGGCGTTTTTCGGTGTGAAACGGCATTGGGCGGCAGACCTCTATCGCGGCGATGCCGACCCTTGCGGTCAGCGCGCCGTTCACCACACCCTCGCCAAAGCGGCGCGAGATCTTTGAGATCGCCCCGCCGCCTGCGACCGAACCGATCAGGTCATCCCCGACCGCCACCGCGCCTGTGGCCAGCAGGTGCATCGCGACGGCGCGCAACAGCCGCCACGACCCCAGCGTCCCGGCGCGGCCGCCATAGACCTCAGCGATGCGGCGGACCATGCGGATATTCGCGGTCAGCGCCACAATCACATCCGCCAGCGCCAGCGGCACAAGGGCAGTGGCCGCCGCGACCGAGCGGGCGGCTGTTTCAATCTCGACCCGGGCCATCTGATCCAGCGGTGCCATCAGGCTGCGTTCTGTCAGATCGAGAATGGCGTCGGCATCCAGCAACTCGTCGCGGCGGGCCGTCAACGCATCAAGACCCAGACGCAGATCGTCGCGGTGGCGGCACAGGCGTTCCAGCCTGCCCGAGAGGGAAAGTGCGGCGGTTCGGTCGCCATCCCGCCGGACCTCGGCCGCCTGGGCCTGAAGCCGGTCGATCCGCGCCAGCCGGGCAAGGCCTGCCAGTTCGCGCAGCAGGAATAGGATCAGACCCAGGGCGACGATCCCGACAAGCACAAGGGCGATCCAGCCGAGGACCTGATTGCGGCTGACGAGATTGGTTACAAAATCCCATGCTGCCAGCCCGATGGCCATGGCGATCAGCCCGGTCAGCGCGGCCCAGACAAGTTTGATGAAGGGATTGGCGCGCTTGGCCGCCAGCTGCAGCCCGCGCTGCATTGCGGCGGTCTGGGGCGCGTCAGGAACCGGCGGGGCCTGATCCGGGCCCGGGGCCGGGTCCAGCTGGTCGGCGTCGATGATGACCGGTCCGCGGCTCATTCTGCTATCTCTGTTGACCAAACATATTCAACATCCGGCATCTTTTCCTCGTTGTCATCTTCGGTGCGCCGGGCCTCTTCAAAGCCTTCGCGCAGATAGAACCGGCGGGCGGGCATATTGGCCTGAAAGGTCCAGAGGCTGAGGCGCGGCGCACGGGATTTCGCGTCGTCCAGCAGGCGTTTGCCGATCCCCTGGCTGCGCGCAGCACTGCTGACGTAAAGCGCAGAGACATAATCGGTCTCTAGCGTCAGGAACCCCAGAACATCATCGCTTTCGGCGATGGTCACGCGGTGGGTCCGGATTTTTACCAGCATAAAGTTGATGTCTTCTGTCGGCGTGTGGAGGCGCGGCATCCATGGCGTCTCGGCGATCCAGTCAGCAAGGATGCGGGCGCAGGGGTCGGCATCCACGGGCCGGGCGGGGCGCAGCCGGACGCTCATAGCTTGTCACCAAGCAGGAATTGCGCGGCACGGTCCAGCCGGATATGCGGCGGGCCTTCGCCGGGGGCCAGCGTCAGTTTTGGCGGGGCGAATTTCATGTCCGAGAAATCCGCGTCCAGCCAGTGTTCGGCCCCTTTGCGGGCCGGTGTCAGCAGATGTGAGGGATCATCGGGCAACTCGCCAGCGTGCATCGCGGCGTTGCGTCCGTCCATCAGGGCGCCGCGCACCGTCTGCAGGGTCTGGCCGTCATGGGTCACCGTCTGTTCGGTGGTTGCGCGCAGGGCGGCCAGTGCCATGCCTTGTGTTTTTGCGCCTTTGAAATCGGCGCGGCGGCGGGCCTCGTCCAGCATGGCTTGGGTGATTGCGGCCAGCCGATCGTGCTGCGCATGGTGCAGATGGTCGGCCTTGGTTGCGGCAAAGAGGATTTTTTCGACCCGTTTGCCCAGCAAGGGCGCGAGCCAGGAATTCCGACCGGGGCGGAAGCATTCCAGAATATCGGTCATCGCCTGACGCTGCTCTTCCAGGGCCTGCGGTCCGGCGGCGATGGCAGAGAGCAGATCGACCAGAACGATCTGGCGGTCCAGCGCGGCGAAGTGATCGCGAAAGAAGGGTTTGACGACGATGCGCTTATAGGCATCGAAACGGTGTTCGAACGCCGCATACAGGCTGTTGCGGCCCGGGCGGTCCGCTGGTTTTGGCAGCGGCGTAAAGGTCAGCGCCGGAGAGCCCGCCAGATCGCCGGGCAGCAGGAACCGCCCTGGGGCCGCGGCAGACAGGCCCTGATCCTGCGCGGCCCGCAGATAGTTGGTGAAGCTGCCTGCCAGCGCGGCGGCTGTGGTTTCGTCCAGCATCGCCGCCGGGTCTGCCGCGCCAAGCGTATCGAGCCAGGGCCGGGCGAGGGCGGCGCGTGCGGTTCCGCGCGCCTGATCCAGCGTGGCTGCGGACCAGTCTGCATAGCTTTGCGACATCAAGGGCAGGTCCAGCAGCCATTCGCCGGGATAGTCGACAATGTCCAGATGCACGGTTTTGGGCCCGGTCACCCCGGAGAGCAGGCCCTGCGGGCGCAGTTTCAGCGACAGCCGCAGCTGGGAGATTGTTCGGGTGCTGTCGGGCCAGTGGGGGGCGGGGCCGGTCAGTGCGGCCAGATGGGTTTCATAGTCGAACCGCGCCACCGCGTCATTCGGCTGCGGCTGCAGAAAGGCGGACAGAATGCGCCCCTCGGCCTCGGCGGCCAGCTGAGGCATCCGGCCCCGGTTCAGCAGATTGGCGACAAGCGAGGTGATGAAGACGCTTTTGCCCGCGCGCGACAGGCCGGTGACGCCCAGCCGCACCACCGGTTCCAGCAAGGCGCGCTCGACGCCGGATTGCGCGGCCTCTATCTGGCGCGCGACGGCGTCGGTGATATCCCCAATCCCGATCATTCGATTCATATAACAGCGGTTTGGATGAAAAACAGGGGGTTGGCGACAGGTCTTTGCCGCGCTAGGGGCAGGGGATGCCTCGGTATGCGTTGAAAATCGAATATGACGGCGGGCCGTTCGCGGGCTGGCAGCGTCAGGACGGACCGGCGACCGTGCAGGGCGCGGTGGAGGCGGCGCTGCGCAAACTGGAGCCCGGGACCGGCAGTATCGCAGCAGCAGGGCGGACGGATGCGGGTGTGCATGCGTTTGGTCAGGTGGCGCATGTGGATTTGGTGCGCGACTGGGAGGCGTTTCGGTTGTCAGAGGCGCTGAACTACCATCTGAAGCCAGCGCCGGTTGCGATTGTGGGCGCGGCGCGGGTTGCCGATGATTTTCATGCCAGGTTTGATGCGGTTGAGCGTCACTATCTGTTCCGCCTGCTGGTGCGCCGTGCGCCGATGACGTTTGAGGCCGGGCAGGTCTGGCAGGTCAAGCACCCGCTTGATCTGCAGGCCATGCAGGCCGGGGCGGCGCATCTGATCGGGCGGCATGATTTTACGACGTTCCGCTCGTCTATCTGTCAGGCGGACAGCCCTGCGCGCACGCTGGATCGGCTGGATGTATCGCAGATTGAGCGGCCGGATGGTATCGAGTTCCGCTTTGATGTTCGCGCCCGCAGTTTTCTGCACAATCAGGTGCGCAGCTTTGTTGGCACGCTGGAACGGGTCGGTGCAGGGGCTTGGCCCGCTGGGCGTGTGGCCGAATCTCTGGCGGCTTGTGACCGGGCGGAATGTGGGCCTGTCTGTCCCCCGCAAGGTCTTTACCTCGCAAATGTTGTTTATCCGGTTGATCCCTTCGATCAGGCGATGCTGTAGGGTGGGTTTAAACCCACCCTACCCGTTACTCCCGCAACAGCATCAGCAAGCCTGCGGTGACCAGCGCGACCCCCAACAGCAACGCGACCGGCGGCCAGCCCTGTCCGGTCAGGCCCTGCAACAGGATCACCCAGACGGGCACGGCATAGGTATAGGCCATCACCTTCGCGCCCGGCAGGCGAAGGGCCGCGAACTGGATCAGGAAAAACGTCAGGGCCGATGCAAACACCGCCAGATAGATCACCGTGCCCCAGACGATCCCCGGCAATCCCGCCCAGTCGGTGTCCCGTATCGCGCCAAACCCGACAAGGCATAGGATCAGCGCTGCTGATGCCAGAACGCCAAAGGAAAACACGGCCACCGGCTCGCCCCGGCTGAATTTCGCGACCAGCACCGGATAGAGGGCATGGGCGATACACCCGGCAAAGAAAATCGCCTCGCCGTTGCCGATGCGAAAGGCCAGCAATGCCTCGATATCAGCCCCGAATATCACCCAGACCGCCCCCGCAGCCGCCGTTGCAAGCGCAAGCGCCATGCGCGGCGTGGTGCGCTGGCGCAGGATCAGCCAGCCGAACACCGCTGTCATCAGCGGCGTCAGCGTGAAGACCGCCGACGTCGCGACGGGGCTGGCATAGCGCAAGGCGACAAACATCAGCACGAAATAGCTGCAGAAAATGCCCGCCAGCAGACCATAGCGCCAGGGCGCGGCAAAGGCCTGCCGTGTCAGGCCCGGACCTAGTGCTGCCACCAGCCCCATCACCGCGGCTGCAATCACAAACCGCAGCGCGTTCAGCGCCACCGGATCAATCAGCGGTGCGATCCGGCTGCCCAGAACAAAGGAGCCCGCGACCAGCCCGGAAAAGACCAGCATCGCGGCATGGCCCTTGCGCGCCTCGCCTGCGCTGTGTGTAAGCTGCCTGCTCATGCCGATACGCTATGTCCCGCCTGCCAGCCTGTCGAGCGGTTTGCGTTGACCTGACCTGGCGCGCGGGCCAAAACGGTCCCATGCAGATGATCCATGTGAACAACCTGAACCTGCACATCCAGCAGGATGGCGATCCTGAGGGCCGTCCGGTGGTGTTTGCGAACTCTCTGGGGACGGATCTGCGGGTCTGGGATGCGCTGCTGCCGCATCTGCCCGCTGGTCTGCGTCTGATCCGGTACGACAAACGAGGCCATGGGCTGAGCGACATGCCAAACCACGCTTGGGGCATGGGGGATCTGGTTGCTGATGCCGCGGCCTTGCTGGATGCGCTGAACGTGCACGATGTGGTTTTTGTCGGACTGTCCATCGGTGGGATGATCGGGCAGGGGCTGGCAGCGGAGCGCCCTGATCTGGTGCAGGCCCTGGTGTTGGCTGACACAGCGGCCAAGATCGGAACGCCGCAGATGTGGCAACAGCGGATCGAGGCGGTGCGCAAAGGTGGTCTGGAAAGCATCGCTGACAGTGTCATGGAGCGCTGGTTTTCCCCCGCCTTCCGAAAGGTTCGCAGCACTGAATTGGCGGGCTGGCGCGCCATGCTGACCCGGACCCTGGCGGAGGGCTATATCGGGTGCTGTCAGGCCATTGCCGATACCGATCTGATGGACAGCACGGCACGGTTGTGCCTGCCGGGGCTGGCGCTGGCCGGTGGTCTTGATGTCTCTACCCCGCCTGATCTGGTGCGCGAAACGGCGACTTTGATCCCTGAGTGCCGGTTCCAGCTGATCCCCGGTGTCGGCCACCTGCCCTGTGTGGAGGCCCCGGCGGAAACCGCGCGGGCCATCCGCGATTTCATCGAAAGGGTGTAGCGTGGCCATATCCCCCTTTGACTCCGCCTTGATGTCCGGCAGCTATGGCGACCCTGAGGTCCAGCGCCTGTTTTCCGACAGCGCCCAGATACGTGCCATGTTGATGGTGGAGGGGGCATTGGCCCGGGTGCAGGGCGCGCATGGTCTGATCCCGGCAGAGGCCGCAGCCCGCATCTCTGCCGCCGCGCAGGATGTGCTGATTGACCCGGCCACGCTAGCTGCAGGTGCAGCGGCTTCGGGCACGCCGGTTCCGGCTTTGGTCGAGGCGTTTCGGGCCCAGCTGGGCGAGGATGCGGCGCCATACGTGCATTGGGGCACGACCTCGCAGGATATTGCGGATACCGGGCTTGTGCTGCGATTGCGCCGGGTGCTGGATATTTTTGATGCACGGCTGGCCGATCTGGCGACCGCGCTGGCCGGGCAGGCGGCGCGTCATCGGCAGGCCCCGATGGTGGCTGTCACCCGCGGTCAGCCGGCAACGCTGACGACATTGGGGGCGCGGATTGCGGGTTGGGGTATGCCGCTGCTGCGCCATATTGACCGGATTGAGGAGTTACGCCCGCGCCTGTTGCAGGTCAGCCTTGGCGGGGCGTCGGGGACATTGGCGGCGCTGGGTCGCTATGGGCCCGGGATCGCTGACGTGCTGGCCGAAGACTTGGGCCTGCAGGCCGCATCTTTGCCGTGGCATACGGCCCGGGACGGGATGGCCGAGGTGGCGGGTCTGATGGCGCTGATCACCGGCACGCTGGGCAAGATGGGCGGCGACATGTTGCTGGCGATGCGGGATCCGGCCAGCGGGTTTTATGCAGGGGACGGGGGCGGGTCCTCGACCATGCCGCATAAGCGCAACCCGGTTGTGGCGGAGCATCTGGTTCATCTGGCGCAGATGAACGCATCGCTGATCAGCGGAGTGCATCAGGCGATGCAGCACAGGGACGAGCGGGACGGGGCCGCCTGGGCAACCGAAACCGCGCTGCTGCCGCAGATGATCGCGCAGGCTGCGCTTGCTTGCCTGCGCGCACATGATCTGGTGACCAGCCTGCGGTATGAGCCGGGGGAAATCACGTCTGATCTGATTTTTGCCGAGGCCTGCAGTTTCGCGTTGGCCCGCCACCAGCCCCGCCCCGTGGCGCAGGCCCGGATCGCTGAAGCGGTCACCGTTGCCGTGACGGAGGGCAAATGCCTGCGGGCGGTTTTGGAAGCGGCGCCCGATCTTCAGGGCATGGATTGGTCAGAGTGCTTTGACCCCGCCCGGCAACTCGGCGCGGCCCCGCTTTTCGCGGATCGCTTCGTTGCGGCCGTGCAAAGCCGGTTTCAGGACCCGACCTGACGCCAGAGCGCCTCTTGGTTGATCGGGGCGTCTGCCTTTGGCTGTGTGTCCGGCGCGTTAGCGTCATAGCAGTCTGCAACCGGGGTATCCTTTGCCCCCGGGTCAATCTCGGGCTGGTCGGCCCCTTCCGGTTCAACCAACGGGTCCCTGTCGGGTAGGGTCGTCTCTGCAAAAGCCGAAGGCTCCTGTACTGCGGCGGGCTGCTGGCAATGCGGACATATTGGACCCTGCTCATCGACCGTTAGGGCGTCGGGTGAGGGTCCGGTATATGGTTCCGTTTCAAGGCTGTCTGCCGCAGTTTCAACCGGCATTTCTGTTTCGGTATTCACCGACATGTCGGCCTGTGGCTCTTCTGGGGTGGCCGAACAAAACTCCGGTTCGGGTCCGAGCTGAGTGTCTGACGGGTCGGCCTCTGCATAGAGTGTGGTCTCTGGCACGTCCTCGCCGAGGTTTATGGCCGTTGCCTCATGAGACGGATCATCCTCGTGGTCTGTCTGGTCGGTTGCATCGCCTGTCTCCTGGAAATGACTGTCGGGCTCAGCTTCTTTGGACGCAAAGGGATCTTCGCCGTCCGTTGGCACGCCGGCGTCCAGTTGTTCGGTGAGGGGAGGAGCGGCCTCGGTCGTGATATCTGCGGGGCTGGGCGCCATCGCGTCGGCGAGCAGCCGGGAAATCGGGGCGGTCTGGGCGAGGGCCAGGTCGCGCAATTGTCCGTGGGGCAGGCTCGCCAGCGCTTCGGTCAGTTGGAGTTCCAGATCCTGACGGCTTTCGCCATCGGCCGCAGGGCTTTCAGCGATGTCGCGCGTCAGGTGGTCCAGCACCGTCTGCAGGCCGGTATTGATCCGGGTCAAACGTTGACCCTCTGCGATCAGGTGCATGGGGGCGGTATCGGCGCTGGCCAACCGATCAATGATCCGATGCAGATCGCGTCTTTCGGCCTTGTGATCGGTATCCGAGAGGCGGTTGTCCAGCGTTTTAGTCTGATCCAGCAGCGCGCCCAGATTTTCCTGCAGGGCATTGTGACCGTCCTGATAGGTCTGGGTGGCGCTTTGCAGTTGCTGGGCGATGGCTTTCAGTTCGCACAAAAGATCGGCCTCGGCAGGGGTGCCCCCTGCGTCGTTGCCGTGGGCGGGCAGCAGGGTTTCGAGCCATGGCGGCGTTGCGATGGTTTGAAGCAGCGTGTTCACTTGCTCGGACATCTCGGGCAGGTGATCAAGTCCTGCCTCAATCCGGGTCAGCCGGTCGTCCAGCGCCTGCATGTCCGGGTGCGGCGCGTGGTTGGCGGGCGCGAGGTTGAGCAGCAACCCGGCCTGCAGCACCGGCGGCTGGCAGGCCCGGGCGGCGTCCAGAAGTGCGGTGATTTCAGAGGCCGTGGGATGATCCGCCCCAGTGGGCTCAAGGCCGCTGAGAATGCCGTCAAACTCTGCCAGTGCGGTGCAGGTTGCCTCGGCCTGATCGGGGGACAGGGTGAAGGCATAAACCCCGTGCATCAGCCGGATCACGGGCGTAGGCACAACATCCGTCAGCTTTTCCAGCATCGCGTGTTCCGCCCCTGTATCGCTGACGGGGATCTGCAGCAGGTGATCCGCCGCGCCAAGCGCCACCAGGCGGTCGAGGTCAGGCTGGAAATCCATATTGTCGGGTGTGGCGTCTGGCATGATAAGGTTCCGGGGGTGTTTTGGGCCTGTTTTAAGCGCCGTTTCCTACCAAAACCCTAACGCGGGACCCGGGAGCGTTATCAAAGGGTAAAGCCGGGGCTGCATCGCTTCATCTCAGTTAACCAATGAGTAACGGCGGCAATGCTACCGATGGCCCCGGGCTTGCAGAAAAGATTCGCCATGGACGCACTAAGCTATGCATTTATCGGAGGAGCCGCCGTTTTGGGCGGGGGCCTGTCCTATGCCGTCTGGAGCCTTAAGCGATGTATTGCCAACTGGGCAGAGACGCGGCGTCTGGCGAAGATCGCGACGGAAGAGGTTGAGGACGATACGGATGATGATCCGATCTTTCACGATGTTATCCAAAAGCCAGTGCCGCCGCCCGAGCCTCAGGTCGATCTGACGGCGGAGTTTGCCCGGCTGCACAAGGCCGTCGGCGAAATTGCCCGGGCACAGGTGCGCATGATCGAGGCCAGCGAGACGGAGGAGGAGGCTGAGGCCGTCGTCCCGATTGAGGAGCAGATCGCACAGGCGCTTGCCCCACTGGCTGAGAAGGTTGAGGCGCTGACGCCGCTTTTGGCCAGGTTGGATGACCTTGGTGAACAGGTCGAGGCGATGTCTGCGCAACTGGTCGATGCGCCCGCGCAGACGGCCCAGCTGGAGTTGCTGGATGGGTTGAGCAAGCGGCCGGATGCGCCGGATATTCAGGCGATCTCGGACCTTGTGTTGCCGCAGATCGCATTGCTTGGGCAAGACGTGCAGGACCTGGCCGGGCAACTGGCAGGGATGCAGCCGGTGCTTGCAGGATTGGTTGAAAGGTCGGAGGTGTTGCCCGTCGGCGCAGCCCCTGCGGAAGGTCAGGAAATGGCGTCGGATGATACGTTGCCGGAGGTTGATCAGGTTGTCGCGGGCATGACCGGTGATGTGGCGGCCGAAATGGATCTGGCGGATGTTGGTTTTGTGAGTGGAGGTGATGGCCCGGAAAGTGGCGAGGCTGCGTTAGCTCTGCCTGGTGACACTGACGAGGACTTGGGCAGTACAGTGGGGGTTTCAGAGCAGCCGGACGATCTGCAGACTGCTTCGGTGGCTGATGAACCCGCGCCTCTGCCGGACGGTGGCGGCGTGCTTAGTGCTGAGGGTGATACTGATCCCGATGGTCCAGCCAAGCCTTTGGCGCGCAAGGGTGTCAGCTATGTCCCGGCGGCGTCGACCAAGCCGCGTAAACCGGTTGGCGCGCTGGAGAGTGAGGGGCTTTTGCAGGCCTAGAGCAGTTTGCGTTTGACCTGAATCACTTTTTGCAACCTCTCCCTTAGGTTGAACACGAAAAGCAATAAATGATGTTTCAGATAAAACGCAAAATGCTGTAGCGCGACGTGCGAAACCTGTCTCATCTATAGCGTGTCGTGAAATACCTGAGAGGTCAGGCATCATCGGGTGCCTTTAAATCTCTGATTTCAGGCAGCCTTGGGTGATACAGCTTTCATATGGCGCTTCAGCGCTGGCTGAAATCAGCGATTGAGGGCGGGGTAAAGCGCGCGGAACCGGGAGAGCCGTGTTTCGTAATAGCTGCGATGGTCTGGGTTCGGTGTAATCTGGCGCTGGGCTTCAGGGGCCATGCAGACGGATTGCGGGTCTGCGCCTGTTGCGGCGCAAATCGCCAGCCTTGCGGCCCCGAATGCGGCGCCGACATCGCCTGCCTTTGGGACGGCCAGTGACAGCCCGGTGACGTCAGAGATGATCTGTAGCCAAAGGTCAGAGCGGCTGCCGCCGCCGATGGCAAAGACGGTTCCGGGTTCAGTTCCTGCTGTGTTGAGGGCTGCGACATTGTCCGCCAGCGCAAAGGCGACGCCTTCCAGTAAGGCGCGGGCCAGATCGGCGATATCGGTGGATTGGGTCAGGCCGTCAAACGCTCCGGTTGCGGCTGCGTTGTTATGAGGTGTGCGTTCCCCCGACAGGTAGGGCAGGAAGGTGACGGGGGTTTTGTCGATCCGGGCCGCAGCTTGCGTCAGCGCGGCAGGGGGCTGGCCGGTGATCCGCGACAGCCAGTTCAGACTGTCGGCGGCGGACAGGATCACGCCCATCTGGTGCCAGGTGCGGGGCACAGCATGACAGAAGCTGTGGACGGCCTGTTCCGTGTTTGGCGCAAACCCTGCGGTGGTCACAAACAGCACGCCGGAACTGCCGAGCGACAGGAACCCGGACCCCGGGGTGACGGCCCCGACGCCGCAGGCGGAGGCCGCGTTGTCCCCGCCGCCGCCGGCCACGGTGACGCTGCGTTGAATGCCCCAGCGCTTGGCTAATTTGGGCCGAAGCGTGCCGGAAGCCTCTGTCCCCTCAACCAGATCGGGCATTTGCTGATCGGTCAGCCCCGTGGCGCTTAGCAATTCGGTGGACCACTGCCGCCGGGCAGCATCCAGCCACAGGGTCCCGGCGCTGTCGGACATTTCCGAAACATGCCCGCCGGTCAGCCAGAGCCGGACATAGTCTTTCGGCAGCAATACCTTGGCGATCTGATGGAAGGTATCGGGTTCGTGCTGCCGCACCCATTCCAGCTTGGGCGCGGTAAAGCCCGGCATCACGATATTGCCGCCGATGCCGCGAAAATCGGCGCGCGCTTCCAGCGTTGCGCATTCCTGGGCGGACCGTCCGTCATTCCAAAGGATGGCAGGCCGCAGGGGGCGATCTGCGGTGTCGAGCAGCACCGCACCATGCATCTGGCCGGACAGGCCGATGCCGCTGAGCGCAGCCATTTCTGTTGGATGATCCGAGGTGAGGCTGTCCAAAGACGCCTCAACCGCGGTGATCCAGTCAGCCGGGGCCTGCTCGGACCAGCTTGGTTGGGGGCGGCTAACGGATAGGGGGGATTGCGCCTGACCGATAACGGTCTGCGCTTCATCTATCAGGACCGATTTGACGCCGGAGGTGCCAAGATCAATCCCGAGAAACATGTGTCATCCCTTGGACATAGTGGGGCGCCGGTTTGGCGGCGCCCGACGGAGAGGTCAGGTGTCAGAAATGACCGTGCCGTCTTTGGTTTTCAGCTGACCTTCGCATACCGGCGTGCCATCGCGGTTCAGGCGCGGGGTCATGTAGCCTTCGATACCGTCATCGATCCACCAGTGCTGGCATCCATCAGGATCAATCCAGATATTGGCGTGCCGGTCCTTGAGCGGATAGGTTTCGGCACCGGTATCAACGATCACATCCGGATTGCGGTTACGTTCCAGGCAGCCCGATAGAAGTGTTGCGGCTGCTAGAACTGCTGTCAATCGAACGGTGAATTTCATTGGCGCAGTCTCCAAACTCGTAGTACTAGATATGATCACAAAGCAATGATCCCAGCGCGATATCTAGTCAGATTTCCGTAGCGTAACAAGTAAAATCATCGCGTTTTGTCAAAGCGTTGTCAAAACAAGTTAAAGTTGTGTTCGATGGCCAACAGTTGCGATTTTCGTGTATGTGGGACCGCAATCGCTTTTTGTTACAGGATAAGCTGCTTTATCTAAGGCGGAATGTCCGCGCGCAGGCTAACCCTGCGCCTTCAGAAGCCGTTGCTTCTGCCGATTCCAGTCGCGCGATTTTTCCGTATCACGCTTGTCGACCGTTTTCTTGCCTTTGGCGAGGCCCAGTTTGACCTTCGCCAGGCCCTTGTCGTTGAAATAGATTGCCAGCGGCACCAAAGTCATGCCCTGACGGCTAACGCCCTGCCACAGGCGGGAGATTTCGCGTTTGGTGGCCAGCAATTTGCGGCGGCGGCGTTCCTCGTGTCCGAAGGTCTTGGCTTTGTTGTATTGCTCGATCTGGGCATTCACCAGCCACAACTCCCCATCCTTCACCTCGGCATAGCTTTCGGTGATCTGGGCCTTGCCCTCGCGCAGCGATTTGACCTCGGAGCCTTCCAGAACGATGCCGCATTCGATGTCATTCTCGATGGCATAGTTGTAGCGCGCCTTGCGGTTCGCGGCGATGGTATTGGTGCTGGATTTCGGTTTCCTGGCCATGACGGCGTGATCTAAGCCCGGGTGGGGTCAAAGTCCAGTGGGTTCGCACGGACCGGGCGCGCGGTACCTTGCTTAGAATAGAGGCGCAGTCCTAAGGTTCCTGCCGCTCCGGGCGGCGATAGATGCCTTCGGGCAGGTCGAGCGCAATGCGCAAATCCTGCAATTGGGCCATGGACAGGGTGATGCTTTGCGTCGCTTCGGTTCGCGGGTCCAGCTGTTCAATCGTGACCTGATCATCATAGATGGTGATGCTGACATCCTCGCGCAGGGCACCGGTGCCTTCGTCGATCAGGGTGATGACACTTGCGTCAAAGCCGTGTTCGTTGGTGAACATCGGTCAGCGGCTGGAACTGCGGCGGTCGCGGCGGCTGGACATCGGCTGGAAGGCAACCTGCACATGGGTTTCGCAATAGGGTTTGCCTGGCACGCTGGGGTGACCGCAGAACCAGAAATCTTCGGTCGCGGGGTCGCCGATGGGCCATTTGCAGGTGCGTTCGGTCAGCTGCATCAAGGTCAGCTTCTTGGCCTTTTTCTCCAGCTCCTCCATTGATTTCAGCGTCTCGGGCGAGATTTCCGAATTCGAGGGCTGGGGCGGCAGCGGTTGACCGGCCACGATGGGCGGCTTGGCGCGAACCGGTTGTTTCACCTCCGGCTCGGGCGCTTCGGCTTTGGGGGCTGGTTTGGCCTCGGCCTTGGTCTTGGCGGCGGCTGGCTTGGCCGGTTTCGCCTTGGCCTTTGGGGCTGGCTTCGCCTTGGCAGGTTCTTTTGCCGGGGCCTTGGCGGCTGTTGTCCGGTTCGACAGCCCGAGACGATGCACCTTGCCGATCACGGCATTGCGGGTCACGCCGCCCAGCTCTTTCGCGATCTGGCTGGCGGATTTGCCTTCATTCCACATGGTTTTCAGGGTTTCGACGCGTTCGTCTGTCCAGGACATCTGTTTCTCCGGCTCTCACGGGCAAGGCCACAATATGACGCTTGCGCTGGGGGGTTACAAGGGGAGAGTGTAGAATTGCTGAACCTGACGTGTGTGTAACACGGCTGGTCCGAGGCGTTCAGTCGCCTGCAATAAAGACACACATCTGCCAACGCCCGCCTTCAAGCGTGAAGATTGCGCGGTAATCAATCGCGCTGCGCAGAAAGTCCCGGCTGACAAACCCTTTGCGGCCATCGGCCAGCGTGACGGGCAGATAGGCGTCCTGGGAATAGTCCGGCACCAGAACGACATCATGGGAAAGGGCATCAATCGCAACCGCATCGCTGCTGGGCCCATTGCGCATAAGCACATCGGTGCCGGTCACGAAATAGGTGAGATAGGGATCGTATTGCTCGGGCAGTTCAAAGCTCCACATATGCGGTGCGGTGAACACATCTGTGCCTTCGAAGCGGCCGCCGAGGACAAGAACCTGCTGCAACTCCTGCCAGAGCGGGTTGTTCGGATCCGCCAACATCTTGCGCAGTTCCGCATGACCGCTGGCCCCGCCAAAGCTTAGCTTGATATCAGGGCAGCTGGCCGCCACGACCCCATCAGGATCGCGGCTATCAACGGCCTGGATCAGCTGCGCGCGGTAGCTGGCAAATGCGGGGTTCAGCGTGGCCTCATCAACCGGTGGGGCCTTCAGCGTCTGCGCGGCAAGGGACGTGGGCAAAAGAATTGTTGCGGCGATTGCGGACCAGATATGACGGCGCATGGCATCCCCTTAATAAGACAGTTGTCCCTACGTTACCGCCGTACTGCGCGCTGTTCGAGCGATTCGATGCTTAAAGTTTGACAAATCCCCCAGCCCTGCGTCACAAACATCTTTCCCCATCTGTGCGGCCGCAGGTGGGGCGTTTTGTTTTTTGGCCGCAAGAAAGGAGATCGTCGTGATTTCGCCCGTATTGCCAACCTATGCGCGGGCACCTCTTTCCTTTGTGGAAGGTGAGGGCCCCTGGCTGATAACCGAGACTGGTGAGCGTTTTCTGGACCTGGGCAGCGGCATTGCCGTGACCATCCTGGGCCATGCGAACCCCCGTCTCGTCGCCGCATTGGAAGGGCAGGCACGACGACTTTGGCATACCTCTAACCTGTATCAGATTCCCAATCAGCAGGCGCTGGCCGAGGCCTTGGTAGAGGCGAGTTTTGCCGATACGGTGTTCTTCACTAATTCGGGGACTGAGGCTGTCGAACTGGCGATCAAGATGGCGCGCAAGCATTTCAGCCAGAATGATCAGCCCGAACGGTTGGAGATCATCACGTTTTCCGGGTCGTTCCACGGGCGCTCCACCGGTGCGATTGCCGCGCAGGGGTCTGAAAAGATGGTCGGCGGTTTCGGTCCGATGATGCCCGGTTTCGTGCATCTGGACTGGGGCGACATGGATGCGGTGCGCACGGCGGTTAGTGATTGCACTGCGGCGATCATGCTGGAGCCTATTCAGGGCGAGGGGGGGATCCGTCCTTTGCCGGCTGAGGACCTGCAGGCGTTGCGCCGGATATGTGATGAGGCGGGTGCCTTGCTGATCCTGGATGAGGTTCAGTGCGGCATGGGCCGGACCGGCCGGTTGTTCGCCCATGAATGGGCCGGGATCGCGCCGGATATCATGACGGTCGCCAAGGGTATTGGCGGCGGCTTCCCCCTTGGCGCTGCGCTGGCGACCGAGGCGGCGGCGGATGGCATGACCGTCGGCACCCATGGCTCCACCTATGGCGGCAATCCTCTGGCCTGTGCCGTGGGGCTGGAGGTGATGAAGGCGGTGACGGAGGACGGGTTCCTTGACAACGTCTCCCGCCTGTCGGGGCGTTTACGTCAGGGGCTTGAGGGGCTGGTTGCGGCCCATCCGGATGTCTTTGAAGGTGTCCGGGGCGAGGGGTTGATGCTGGGCCTGATGTGCCGAAAGCCGGTGCCTGATGTGGTCAAGGCGGGGTTTGATGCTGAGGTTATCGTCGTTCCGGCGGCGGATAATGTCGTGCGTGTCATGCCGCCACTGAACATCACCGAGGACGAAATTACCGAAGGTCTGAAGCGGCTGGACGCCGCGGCCCAGGCATTGGAGGCATCATGAACCATTTTCTTGATATCCACACCACCCCGCCCGAGGTTCTGCGGGCGATCATCGACGATGCCAAATCCGTCAAGCAGGCCCGTCTAGGCAAGGGGCGCGCGGAAAAGGATGCCGCGCAGCCTTTGGCGGGCAAGATGGTCGCACTGATCTTCGAAAAGCCCTCGACCCGCACGCGCACCTCGTTCGATGTTGGTGTGCGCCAGATGGGTGGGGAAACCATGGTGCTGACTGGGGCCGAGATGCAGTTGGGCCATGGCGAGTCGGTGGCAGATACGGCGCGTGTCATGTCGCGATATGTCGACATGATCATGATCCGCACCTTTGAGGAGGAAACGCTGACCGAACTGGCCGACCATGCCAGCGTCCCAGTGGTCAATGGCCTGACCAATCAGAGCCATCCCTGCCAAATCATGGCCGATATCCAGACCTTCGAAGAGCATCGCGGCGATATGCGCGGCAAAAAGGTGGTCTGGATGGGCGATGGCAACAATGTCTGCGCGTCGTTCCTGCATGCCGCTGGTCCGTTTGGCTTTGACGTGACCTTCAGCGGGCCGCAGCAACTGGACCCGTCGGCAGAGGCGATTGGCGTTGCGCGCAATATGGGCGCACAGGTGACGATTGAGCGTGACCCGGCCAAGGCGGCGGCCGGGGCTGATCTGGTGGTGGCCGATACATGGGTGTCGATGCACGATGGCGAAAGCACCCGCGCGCGCCGTCACAACCTGCTGAAACCCTATCAGGTGAATGCCGAGTTGATGCGCGAGGCGGGCGAGCAGGCCTTGTTCATGCACTGCCTTCCCGCACATCGCGAGGAAGAGGTGACATCCGAGGTGATGGACGGCCCGCAATCGGTGATTTTTGACGAGGCCGAGAACCGCCTGCACGCGCAAAAGGCCATCATGCGCTGGTGCATCGGCGCATTGTAAAAAATCCGACTGAAATTCGGCACCAAAACGCGGCCCGCTTTACACTTCGGTAAGGCGGGCCGCCTATCAATGGCATCCGGGGTAGCAAGACAATCGGGTGTATCAATGCAGCATATGCGGACGGGACAGGACGGCAGCGAAATGGTCGAGGCCACGGTGGCCGGAGACGCGGTCGCCGCACGGGCAATAGCCTTTGCACAAAAGAACAACACGCCACTGACGCCACAGGTGTTTGAGGTCTGGTACACCTACTGCGCCCGCGAATCGCAAGAGATCAACACCGCGTTGGACACGGCGATGAATACCGGTGCGCCGATGACCTCGGACATGCTGACGACGCTGTACCACGATCATCTGTCGACGCGATCCATGAATGATCAGTTGAGTGATATCGGCGAGGACCTGCAGACGACGATCGGCTCGGTCACGGATGCGGTTGAGAAAAACCTGAAAGATCAGACCGAGTATTCCGGGTCGTTGCGATCCGTAAAGCAGTCGCTGGCGTTAGGCACCTCCAAGCAGGAGGTGTCGAGTGTCATTACGCGCTTGCACAAGATGAACCAGAACCATGTCGCCTCTTCCCAGAAACTGACCGTGCAGCTTGAGAAAAGCCGCGCGCAGATATCAAAGCTGAAAAGTGAGCTGATCGAGGTGCGGCGTGCCTCCAACACCGACTATCTGACGGGGTTGGCAAACCGCCGCATGCTGGATGATTTCATGGATAGCGCCCTGTTTGATGCGCGTCAGAAAAAGCAGAAGCTTGCCTTCATGATGGGCGCGATTGACGGGCTGAGCGAGGTGACAGCGCGGCACGGGCTGACGGCGGGCGACAATGTGATGAAGCTGTTTGCCGAAGAACTGCGCCGACAGTTGCGCGGCAATCAGGTCGCCGCACGATTTGCCGGTGCACGCTTTGCCGTGCTGCTGCCCGACACTGGCGACAGGGAGGCGTTTGCCATCGCCGAGCGCGTGCGCAAGGGGTTCAAACGGCTGGACTGGGTGGCAGAGCGAAGCGGTGAAGAGATCGGCACCCTGTCCATCAGCTTTGGCGGTGCGCTTTTGAAACCAAGCGAAACCAAGGACGACCTGGTCAGCCGCGCCGACAACCTGCTTTTGAAGGCGCAGCGAGAGGGGGCTGACGAAACCTATATCGGGTGATGCCTTTGGAGCGATTCTGGTCGTGGGCTTGGCAGGGGGTCGGATGGCGCGCCTATAGTGTTTCGCGAAATACCTGAGACATCAGGCAACATCGGGCGCGTTGGAATCTCTGATTTCAGGCAGCGTTAGATGAGTCAGGTTCTTCGCATGACGCTTTAGCAGTGCTGTCGGATGACACGCCTGGTAAGATGGCCGTAGCTGCGTCCTGCGAAATGACCGACACATTTGGTCTCAATTTGAAGTGTTGAGAGGTTTGAAGTCAGGCGGTGTCAGGTGCGCAGGCTGCTGCGTGACGTCAGGTTTTTTGTATGACGCCTTAGAAGCGGATATAGGGTGCGGCGACGGCATCGGTCAGCCAGACACCGTTTTCAGACCGCCAGAAACGCAGGCCATCTGCGGCCATCTGTCCTGCCAGGATGGTCAGGATCACGGGTTTTCCGCGGCGGGCGCCGACGGTTTGTGCCGTTTCGATATCCGGTGACAGGTGAACGTGATGGCGCTTCATCGGCTTCAGGCCTTCGGCTCGGATCACCTCAAGGGCTTTGGCAACGGTGCCGTGATACAGAAGCTCCGGGGGTGTGACCTCTTCGAGATCCAGCTCAACCGGCACCGAATGGCCCTGATTGGCCCGGATGCGTGAACCGTCGGGCGATATGGCGAAGCGTTGTTTGTCGCTGTCGCGTACCACGCGGTCGAGATCGCTGCGGGTGATTGGCAGGGTCGATCCGGCCAGAAGCGCGTCAACAGAAACCCAGCCCTGCGCGTCCAGAGTAACCCCGGCTTTTTCCGGGGCATGTCGCAACACAAGGCTCAGGTATTTCGATATCTGCTTGTCATCCGGCCCCGGCAAAGCGCGCCTCCCAGCCCTCGCGCTGCTCGTCGGTGATCTTGGCAAAAAGATTGTCCGGCACGGCAAAGGCATGGCCGCCGGGCAGGGCCGTCAGGGCCTTTGCAATATCATCCGGCCAGTCCGCATCCGATGCCCCCATCGCCGTCAGGATCGCAGATGCGGCATCCGGGATGAAAGGCGCGGACAGCACGCCATAAAGCCGGGCGAGGTTCAGCGCAAAACGCACGATGGCGGCGGCGCGGTCTTCGTCCTCTTTGAACACGGCCCAGGGGGCGGCGGATTGCAGATACTCGTTGCCCGCAACCCAGATCGCCCGCAATTCCCCCGCGGCTTTGCGGAACTCCATCGCGTCCATATGCGCCTGATAGGTGGCAAAGCGGGTCTGCAGTTCTGCGGTCAGGGCCTCTTCGACCGGGCCATAGGTCCCGCCTTCGGGCACCACTTCGCCGAATTTCGAGCGGCAGAATTTGGTCACGCGGGACACGAAATTGCCCAAGACGTCCGCCAGATCCTTATTCACGCCAGACTGAAACAGTTCCCACGTGAAATCGGTATCGTTGCTTTCCGGACAATTGGCCATCAGCCACCAGCGCCAGTAATCGGCGGGCAGGATCTCCAGCGCCTGATCCAGAAACACGCCCCGTCCCTTAGAGGTGGAGAATTGCCCGCCCTGATAGTTCAGGTAGTTGAAGGACTTGATGTAATCGACCAGCTTCCACGGCTCGCCCGAGCCCATCAGCGTCGCGGGGAAGCTGAGCGTGTGGAACGGCACGTTATCCTTGCCCATGAACTGGACATAGCGCACATCGTCCGCACCCTGATCCGTGCGCCACCAGCGCTGCCAGGCGGTATCGTCCAGCCCCTCGGCATCGGCCCATTCGGCAGTGGCCGCGATATATTCGATAGGCGCATCGAACCAGACATAGAAGACCTTGCCTTCCATGCCCGGCCAATCCTCATCGCCCTTCTTTACCGGAATGCCCCAGTCCAGATCGCGGGTGATGCCGCGATCCTGCAATCCATCCCCATCATGCAGCCATTTCTTGGCGATGGAGGTGGTCAGCACCGGCCAGTCGGCCTGGGCGTCGATCCAGGTATCCAGCTGATCCTTCAGCGTCGACTGGCACAGGTAAAGATGCCGGGTCTCGCGCAGTTCCAGATCGCTGGACCCGGATATCGCCGAGCGGGGATTGAGCAGATCGGTTGGGTCCAGCAGCTTGGTGCAATTCTCGCACTGATCGCCGCGCGCGCTGTCATAGCCGCAATTCGGGCAGGTGCCTTCGACATAGCGGTCCGGCAGGAAGCGGCCATCCGCCTTGGAATAGATCATCTTGTTGGCGACTTCGCGGATCAGCCCGGCCTCGGCCAGTTTGCCTGCGAAATGCTGGGTCAGCTTGTGGTTCCTGTCCGATGAGGAGCGGCCATAGAAATCAAATCCAAGGCGAAACCCGTCTGCCAGATCCTTTTGCGTCTGCCACATATCGGCGCAGAACGCCTCGACCGGTTGGCCTGCCTTGGCGGCCGCAATCTCGGCCGGGGCGCCATGTTCGTCCGTCGCGCAGATATGCAAAACCTCATGCCCGCGCCCCCGCATGTAGCGGGCATAGACGTCCGAGGGCAGCTGAGAGCCGACCAGCGTGCCAAGATGTTTGATCCCGTTGATATAGGGAAGGGCAGAGGTGATCAGAATCCGTGCCATTGTCCAAGCCTTTTCATGCGCCGAATGCCTATAACGCAGGCATCCGGGCTTGGCCAGACGGCGTTATTCCAAAGCTTCGGGTGGTGAGGCCAGTGCGCCGCCGCCGGCTTTCCAGCCATGCGAGGAATCGGGGTATAGCTTGACGTTGCTGATGCCGCTAACTTCGGATGCATGGAACCAGTTCAGCGCGGCCAGTTCGCCTGTATTGCAGAAATGAACCACAGGCTCGTTTTCCCAGTTGATGCCTTGGTTTTTGAGCCGCTGCAACAGCGGGACGACGTCATTGTCGCTGCCCTGCATAAGCTTGTGGGAGGCCGGTACGGCTATATTGCTGGCACCGGGGAGGGTCGATGCGACCTGGGCACCTGACTTGTCGTGTTTGTTCCAGATGCTGCTGGGGCGCGCATCTATAAGGATGCCGGGTGTCGCGCCATCGACGATATCCTGAACATCGCCGGTGGTGGCCAGCCAGGTTTCGCTTAGGCTGATCTTGGCGGCATATGGGCGTTGCTGGGCGGGGGCGGGATCAAGGGGCAGTCCCGCGCTGACCCAGGATTTGTGCCCACCATCAAGCAGGGCCAGTTTCTGCGCCCCGGCGGATTTGAGGACCCAATAGACATAGGCCCCACGACCGGTGTCAAACGCATCCCCTTTTGCGTGAACGATAACAATAGGTTGGTCCAGCCGCAGACCCGCCTCGCCGATCAGTTGGGACAGTTTTGCGTCATCGGCGGGTTGGCCCGGATTGGATTGCGGTCCGCGCCAGCGTGAGAAGGGCATCGAAAGCGCACCGGGGATCAGGCCCTCAGCCTGTTGTTTTTCAGAGCGGATATCGACGACCTGGGTGCCTCGCACTGTCAGCAGATCGGACAAGGCAGCCGGGCTGGGCTGCAAATCCCAGGGCTGAGCGATTGGCGTGACGGACACATATTGCAAATCGTTCATCGCCTCGGGCAGATCCTGATCACAGGTGATGACCAATTTCTGGCCTGCCCGGATGCGGGAGGGATCGTCGCCGACGGTGGAGCGATTTGATTGATAAAGTGTGTCCCAGGCCAGCACATCGCCGTAAACCGTTCCGGCGATCTTGCTTAACGTGTCGCCTTCGCGCACCGTATAGACACTGTTGCAGTCCTGCGCTCCAGCGCCGGTCCCGCATGAAATAAGCAACGCAACGCCGCAAAGGCGCAATGACAAATCAAGCACTTTCATCCTCCGATAAACTTGCAATCGTCACTCTACTGTCGACAACTCTACACCAGCATTTGGGTTGAGTCTGTCGGCCTTGTCACACATCTGGTCACATTAGCTTGTGCCATCAGGTGCCAAACCTCTTGCTTTTGGGGCTGGCCTTCCCTAATTAGCGCCGGAAAATCAAACCGCCAAAGGCATCTAAGGACGTTAAGACATGGCAAAGGAAAAGTTTGAGCGGTCAAAGCCGCATTGCAACATCGGCACGATTGGTCACGTTGACCACGGGAAGACGACGCTGACGGCGGCGATCACGAAGCAGTTTGGCGAGTTTC
>NZ_JBTLNE010000032.1:0-41370 GCF_054457435.1 Halovulum sp. GXIMD14793
GATAGGCAGGGCCGTGTGTTCGAAAGATGTCAGCGACCTCCAGTTTTGGGCGCGGCAACGCCCGGACCCGTCACTCTGACCTTCGATCTTGAAGCTGCGCCAGCAACTCGTAGGGGCTACCTCTGTGCGGATGGTCAGATCGGACATGGCTGCTTCGGCCTCGATCAGCGTGAACTCCGCCAGACAGGGCCGCGCGCCGGGGCGCAACTGGTCACGCCGCAGCAAGCTGCGTACAGCGATCCCGGGGATGTAGGGGCCTTGTGCGGCCTCTGCCAGCAGGGTCCAGCGACGTTCGGTCATTGTTGAGCCCACGCGTCCGACGACCTGCACCACCATACCGCCGCGATCGGTGCCAAAGGGCAGCAATCGCTTTGACAGCCAGTGCAGCAGACCAAGGCTGCGCAGGCCTTCGCGCAAGGGTAGCGTGCGGCGTAGCTTGGCCAGCAGTGACAGAGAACGGTTCATCACGCCCAATTCCATACCGGAGCGGAACATCACTGATCTGGCAGAAAAATGCTGCGGGAAAAGGGTCAGATCCGGGACATCCACCAGCTAGGCCGGGCGGGTGTCACCTTTGCTGAAAGATACCCGGCGCCGGTCGCTCCAACCGCGCATCTGGCGCCACGCGCCGCCGCACCATACGGCAACGGGACGACCAACTTACGAGACGATGCTTGCGATGACGGACCGGCCCCGAGGGGCGCGATTACCAGGCAGAATGGCGCTTTCGATCAGGGCGATCTCGGACATGCCCCTGGTCAGAGACGCGACAACGGCCGATGACAGGCCCGGAACACTGGAAGCCCCCGACAAAATGCAAACGCCTGCAGCGCGCGCTTCGGTATCGAGCGTGGTGATGCCTTGCGTGAACTCAGTGGAATCGCTGAGATCAAGGTAAGAGCAGCCTTCGGCGATACAGCGTTTGGGTAGCAGATAGGGGTCATCATAGCTTTGAAATGGCCCAGCAGCGTCCACGATCACATCCGGTTCCGACGCGAACAGAGGGCTTAGGTCGCCTTTGCGATCAACCTCGAGGGCCCGACAGCCCAGGCGTGTGGCCAGGGCGTTGGCCGCAGCTTGGTTCCGTCCAGCGATCCAAAGCTGGTGACCGTCCTTTATCAGCAACTCGGACAAAAGTGCACCAAATGCCCCGTAGCCGCCAAGGATGATAACCTTCATCCAATAAGACGACGTTGCAGGGCCGGGTCGGGCAGGGCGCGGAGATCGGTGCGGCCGAATAAAGCATAGCGGTTGCGCGCGATGCGGCGGTAAAGCCAGTTTCGAAGCATGCTGGGCATCAGACGCAGAGGCTGCAAAAGCCAGCCAATGCCGCCGACCTTAGCGCCAGCAACGATCATTGCGTCCATTGAGGTCAGCGCTTTGCCATCAATCAACAGCAACCAGGTTTCGGGGGCATCGGGATCAATGCGGTAATGATGCAGGACGGCGCGACCAAGGTCCGACTGGATCGGGCAGATGCGGAACTTTTCTTTCTTGTCGAAACGGGTGATCAAACGTGCCCCGAACGAACACAGGGCGAAATCGCCGTCCATGAACGCAACGGGACCCGTATCGTCAAAGGCGGGGACCTTTGGATCGTCGCGATAGGAATAGGCTGATTCAGGCATGTCATTTGCCTCCATCCTGTCCTACGGAATCTATTTGTATTCTATCCGGTTCACCAGAGGACGCGCTGTCGCAGGAACGTGTATGAAGCACTAAGGCAGTAGGTAGGGTGGGTTTCAACCCACCCTACAGCTTTACTCCTGAAGATGCGCCATGATGATACGCGCCAGTGCAAAGGCCCGTTTTTTTCAGCAGGACCGGTGTCTCGCAGACATATGTCAGTGACTGTCGGCGATCGTCAAAAATACGCGTGTCCCAGGCCAGTTCATCCTCGAGCAGTTCAATTTGATCGTAGTCCGGCGTATCCGAATTCTTAAGCTTTGCGACCTCGGCCCGCCGTCTCTCAATCTGCTCTGCAAGCGCAATCTGCTTGCGGGAGTAGCGCCCGATCCCCTGGATAAGTGCGTTGCGATCACGGTCGATTTTCTTGAAAGTCGCGGCGAAGAGCGCCGTCAGATGTGCATCAGGTGCCGCGTCGTGATCCGTGACAAAGTCTGCCACCAGCGCTTTTGCGTCTTCTTCAGAGGTACGCCGCACCGCCAGGCGTCCAGCCAGCAGGCGTATAGTATCCGACTTTATCAGCTGCTCGACATGATCGTCTATCTGCGGCCCGGCCCACATCTGGCCAAGTGACAGATGCTCGACTTTGCGCTGAATGCAGGGCCAGTCAGGATCGTCAAAGTTGGCGGCGACACCTGGTCCGGCAAGCAGGGTCATAAGGATCATAAGGTATTTCATCACTTCCCCCTGTGTCTGCTTTGCAGGCTAGGCGATCCGTTACCCCAAAGCCAGAGCCGCAATGTTGGTCATAGCCCGGGCCGCCTCACAGGTCTGCTGCGACTAAGGTCTAGTCTCGACCCGGCATTTACTGCAGGTATAGTTGCAACAGAACCTTTAGGCCCCGCCCGGCAGTTTGGCCCAGTCGCGGGAGTAGCAGTATGGGAGGAACACTTATGAGAACGCGTGCTGCGGTCGCCACCAAAGCCGGTGCGCCGCTTGAGGTGATGGAGGTCAATCTCGACGGCCCCCGAGATGGTGAAGTGCTGGTTGAGGTCAAGGCCACCGGGCTTTGCCATACAGATGAATTCACCCGTTCGGGTGCTGACCCTGAAGGGTTGTTCCCGGCCATTCTGGGCCATGAAGGTGCCGGTGTTGTTCTGGAAGTTGGCCCAGGTGTGACCTCGCTCAAGCCCGGTGATCACGTGATCCCGCTTTACACCCCGGAATGCCGGGAATGCGAATACTGTCTGAACCCCAAGACCAATCTCTGTCAGTCGATCCGGGTCACGCAGGGGCAGGGGCTTATGCCGGATGGAACCTCGCGCTTTTCCACGCTCGATGGCGACCCGATCCTGCATTACATGGGCTGTTCGACCTTCGCCAATCATACCGTCCTGCCCGAGATCGCCTTGGCCAAGGTGCGCCAAGACGCGCCGTTCGACAAGATTTGCTATATCGGTTGCGGCGTGACCACCGGCATAGGCGCGGTGATCAATACAGCGAAGGTTGAGATCGGCTCGCGCGCGGTCGTGTTCGGCCTGGGCGGTATTGGCCTGAACGTTATTCAGGGTCTGCGGTTGGCCGGTGCTGATCAGATTGTCGGCGTTGACCTGAACCCGTCTAAGAAAGACATGGCTGAACGTTTCGGCATGACTGATTTCGTCAACCCATCCGAGGTCGAGGGCGATCTGGTGCCCTATCTGGTTGATCTGACCAAGGGCGGCGCGGATTACACCTTTGATGCGACCGGCAATGTCGGCGTCATGCGCACGGCTCTTGAATGCGCCCATAAAGGCTGGGGGGAATCGATCATTATCGGTGTAGCGCCTGCCGGCGCAGAGATTTCGACCAGGCCTTTCCAGCTGGTAACCGGACGTAGCTGGCGCGGTACTGCTTTTGGCGGCGCACGCGGTCGGACCGATGTGCCCAAGATCGTCGACTGGTACATGGACGGCAAGATTGAGATCGATCCGATGATCACGCACACGCTATCGCTGGATGAGATCAACAAAGGGTTTGATCTGATGCATGCCGGCGAAAGTATCCGCGCGGTGGTCGAGTACTGACACAGGCCGGTTTGGGGCTGGAATGTAGGGCGATCCGAAACTGGCCGCTCCGCCGCGCCGATTTGCCGCAGCCCTTAAACGGTCACAGTTGGTAACAATATATTGGTCAACTCGCGGAACAGTGTCTTGTTCGGATCAGCTTATAGGTTAGTCTGAGGCAGATTTGACACTTCGGCATGACAATCCCGCTGATGCACAGACGACCAGTTAATGGAGACGATCGAATGAACAAAGCAATGATCGCCGGCCTCGGCCTTCTGGCCATGACCATGCCAGCCCTTGGTCAGGATGCCGAAGCAGGTGAAAAGGTATTTCGGAAATGCAAAGCCTGCCATCAGGTCGGTGAAGGTGCCAAGAACCGTGTCGGCCCGATATTGAACGGTATCGTAGGGGCCGAGGCTGGTAAGGTTGAAGGGTTCAAATACTCCGACGCACTTATGGAAGCCGCCGCTGGTGGTCTGGTCTGGGACGCTGAAACGCTGGATAAATTCCTGCTAAAGCCGAAAGACCTGATCAAAGGCACCAAGATGACGTTCCCGGGCCTGCGCAAAGAAGAAGACCGGGCCAATGTGATCGCTTATATTGAATCGCAATCCTAAGCCGCATTCAATTCTGAAATCTGGCGGTCGATCCGAAAGGATCGGCCGCTTTTGTTTTTGTATTCTATAGGCGCACGCAGACAAAACCCCGCGAAGGCTACGGCGACCTGTCGAGTATTCCATGGTGTACTACTTTAGCCGCAAAACCCTTTGCTGCTTGTTGACGCAGCGTTTTCTGCGCCGCTTTATGATCTCGTCTGAAGGGGCGACATCCGCCTTTTTCGCGCAACTCTCCGGGCGGGCAAAACGCACCGAAGAGATTATGAAACGGGAGGGAACTCATGAAAAAGTTGACTGCAAGCGTCTCTGCGCTTCTGGTTGCATCCGCAACGGCGGGTCTTGCGAATGATTCCGTGATGGATATCGCAAAAGACCCCACGCAGTGGGGCATCCAGACCGGGGACTATGCCAATACCCGCTATTCCGAGCTGAGCCAGATCGACAAGTCCAATGTCGGCGATCTGCAAGTGGCCTGGACATTCTCAACCGGCGTTTTGCGTGGCCACGAAGGGTCGCCCCTGGTTATCGACGGCATCATGTATGTCCACACGCCATTTCCGAACAACGTTTATGCGCTTGATCTGAATAACGAAGGCAAAATTGTCTGGAGCTACACACCACAGCAGAACCCGGATGTGATTGCCGTGATGTGCTGTGACACGGTGAACCGGGGTCGGCCCATGCCAATGGCATGATCTTCCTGCATCAGGCGGATACCACATTGGTCGCGCTGGATGCCAAGACCGGCGAAGTGAAGTGGAGCGTGGTAAACGATGATCCCTCGAAGGGTGAAACCAACACCGCAACGGTGCTGCCGGTAAAGGACAAGGTGATTGTCGGTATCTCGGGAGGGGAATACGGCGTGCATTCGCATGTCACCGCCTATGATATGGAAACCGGAGAACAGGCCTGGCGCGCCTATTCCATGGGCCCGGACGATATGATGCTGGTCGATCCGGAAAAGACCACCCATCTGGGCAAGCCGATTGGTGCGGACTCCTCGCTCAATAGCTGGGAGGGTGATCAGTGGAAGATCGGCGGCGGGTCGACCTGGGGCTGGTATTCCTATGATCCTGAGCTGGACCTGTTCTACTACGGCACCGGCAACCCATCCACTTGGAACCCCGCGCAGCGCCCGGGTGACAATCGCGGGTCGATGACCATCATGGCCCGTTACCCCGATGATGGAATGGCCAAATGGTTCTATCAGATGACGCCGCACGACGAATGGGGGCTATGACGGTGTCAACGAAATGATCCTGACGGATCAGGAAGTTGATGGCGAGATGCGCAAGCTTCTGACCCATTTCGACCGTAACGGCTTTGGCTATACGCTGGACCGCGCAACCGGCGAGTTGCTGGTGGCAGAGAAATACGACCCGGTGGTCAACTGGGCAACCGAAGTCAACATGGATCCCGAAAGCGATCAATACGGTCGCCCGCAGGTGGTGGCCCAATACTCGACCGAGCAAAATGGCGAGGATGTCAACTCCACCGGTATCTGTCCGGCGGCACTTGGCTCAAAAGACCAGCAGCCAGCGGCCTATTCGCCGAAGACTCAGCTGTTCTACGTGCCGACCAACCATGTTTGCATGGACTATGAGCCGTTCCGGGTCAGCTACACCGCAGGGCAGCCCTATGTCGGGGCGATGCTGGCGATGTATCCGGCACCGGACAGCCATGGCGGCATGGGTAATTTCATTGCCTGGGATAACATCAAGGGCGAGATTAAATGGTCCCTGCCAGAGCAGTTCTCGGTCTGGTCCGGTGCGCTGGCCACTTCGGGCGATGTGGTCTTCTATGGTACGCTTGAGGGGTATCTGAAGGCTGTTGACGCAGAGACAGGCGAGGAACTTTACAAGTTCAAAACCCCGTCGGGCATCATCGGCAACGTGATGAGCTACGAGCATGACGGCAAGCAGTACATCGCGATCCTGTCGGGCGTTGGTGGCTAGGCTGGCATCGGTCTTGCGGCTGGTCTGACCAATCCCAATGACGGGCTGGGTGCCGTGGGTGGCTATGCTGCACTCAGCGACTACACCCAGCTTGGTGGTCAGCTGACCGTCTTTGCTCTGCCGGACTAAGGCCTCGGGCAGAACTGAAACGAGGCCGGCCCCGGCGCAAAGACTTGGGGCCGGTTTTCCTTGGGAGGATACAAAAAACCAATGCTGCACAGAATTATTGCACCGCTCCTGCTATACGCAGTCGCTTTCGGCGCTCAGGCCCAGGACGCAAATATCGACGTCAACTATACCGAAGGCGGACGCTCGTTCACCGCAGATGACGTCCCCACCTACCTGATTGCCGAAGACGGCACCGTGGATTGGCCCACCTTTTCCGGTTTTCGCCGCTATCACGCCGAATGCCATGTTTGCCACGGCCCGGATGGTGAAGGGTCGACCTATGCTCCGGCGTTGAAGCAGTCGGCACTTGATATGGATTACTACGATTTTCTGGAGGTCGTCGCCTCGGGTCGGCAGAAGGTGGGTGCGTCCGACAATTCGGTGATGCCTGCCTTCGGCACCAACAAGAACATCATGTGCTATCTGGACGATATCTATGTGTATCTGAAGGCACGCGGGACGGATGCTGTTGCGCGCGGGCGCCCCGCGAAGAAGCTGCCTAAGCCGGATGAAATCCGGGAAGCCGAAGACGATTGCATGAGCTGATCAGCCATGATCGCAAGGTATATCCTGCCGGGTCTGATGCTCGCCCTATCCGGTGCGGGCGGGATGGCGCAGACCTCTGATGACAATCAGACAACCGGCCGTTTCATGGGGCAGGAGTTTGTCAATGAAACCGTGGCGGTCGAGGATGCGACGGCGGCGGCAGAGGTTTTGGACAGGCTGATCGGCGAGGGCACATATTTCATTGTCACCATGGCCGATGCCCAGACCACACTTGCGCTGGCTGATCACGCCGGCGACCGCGCGCTGCTGGTAAATGCGCTGGCCCGTGATACCGCGCTGCGCGATGATCAATGCCGCCGTAATCTTCTGCATATCGCGCCCAGCTCGGCGATGATTGCGGATGCGTTGGCGCAGTTTGCTGCTGTGAAACGATGGGATGAATGGTTCCTGATCGAGGGGTCAAACCCCGCTGACACCGAATTGGCCGAGGCCTATCGCCGCGCAGCCAATAAATTTGGACTGAAGGTGGTTGAAACCCGCGTCTTCGAAGACACCGGCGGCGCACGGCGCACCGATAGCGGTCATGTCCAGGTCCAGCGCCAGATGCCTGCCTTTACCCAATCTGTGCCGGATCACGATCTGGTCGTCGCGGCGGATGCGACAGATTATTTTGCTACCAATCTGCAATTCCATACATGGGAGGCCCGGCCGGTTGCCGGTTCCGCAGGCCTGCGGCCCGAGACCTGGCACCCGGCACAGGAAGCCTGGGGGGGCAACCCAGTTTCAGAACCGGTTCGAGAAACTGTCCGGTCGCTATATGCGGGACGAAGACTTTCAGGTCTGGGCGGCGCTTCGTGTCCTTGGCGAAGCAGCAACACGCACCCAGTCAGCCGATTTCGCCGTGCTGCGGGATTACATCCTGAGCCGCGATTTCGAACTGGCTGCCTTCAAGGGGCAAAAGCTGACCTTTCGTCCCTGGAATGGTCAGCTACGCCAGCCGATCGTCCTTACGGCTGACAAGGTTGTTGTGACGGCGTCCCCGCAGGAACAGTTCCTGCATCGCGTGTCGCGTTTGGACACGCTGGGTCTGGATGAGCCTGAATCGTCCTGCAATTTCAATGAATAGGAGGCCCGAATGCTGCGTGTACTGTTTCTGGCGCTGAGCCTGATCGCGGGTCCTGCGCTGGCCAACAAGGTTTTTGTCTCGAACGAGAAATCAAACGACATCACCGTCATAGACAGCGACACGCAGGAGGTGATCGCAACCTTTCCCGGGGGCCAGCGCCCCCGCGGCATCACGATCAGTCCGGATGGCAAGGAGCTGTATGTCTGCGCCTCTGACGACAATCTGATCCGGGTGTTCGACACAGAGACCTACAAGGAACTTCACACCTTGCCCTCCGGCCCTGACCCGGAGCTGTTCATACTGCATCCATCAGGCAATCCGATTTATACCGCGAACGAGGATGACAATCTGGTCACGGTCACGGATGTCAAAGAGCGCAAGATCCTCGCTGAGGTTCCGGTCGGTGTGGAACCTGAGGGCATGGGGATCAGCCCCGATGGCAAAGTGGTAGTGAATACCTCGGAAACCACCAATATGGCCCATTTTATCAATACCGAGGCGTATGAGATTTTCCAGAACACCCTGGTCGATCAGCGCCCGCGCTTTGCCCAGTTTACGGCGGATGGCAAATACCTATATGTCAGCGCCGAGATTGGCGGCACCGTTGCGGTGATCAATCCCGAAGATGGGGCTATCCTGCACAAGATCACGTTTGAGGTCCCGGGCCTTGCGCCTGAGGCCCTGCAGCCGGTGGGGGTACGTGTCACCTCGGACGGCAAAACCGTGTTTGTGGCCCTTGGGCCTGCCAACCGGGTTGCCGTGATTGATGGCGAAAGTTGGGAAGTACAGAAATACCTGCTGGTCGGTCAACGCGTCTGGCAGCTGGCCTTCACGCCAGATGAAAAATAGCTCTACACCACCAACGGCAATTCCAACGATGTCTCGATCATTGATGTAGACCGCTTGAAGGTCGTGAAATCCGTGCAGGTTGGCGAACAGCCCTGGGGCGTCGCCGTTAAACCGAACTAAAGCGTTTCGGGATAAACCTGAGACAAAGGATTATCCCGAAACGCAGTGATAAGCCTATATGGCGTACGCGTTTCGATTTTATGTGATGTCTCAAGGTAAACTCGAAACGCTTTAAGGGAGACGATATGAAACACCTGTTGCTGGCCGCACTTTTGGCAGCCACGCCCGCTGACGCCCATGATCTCGGCTTTGCCGGGTTGATGTCCGCAAAAAACCGCGAGACGCTGGAGCCGCTGACGTTGGCCTCGGGTCAGCCAGTTGCCAAGGCACCCTATACGTTGAAATCCGGCACTTATTACAAGCTGAAGATCATTGCGGACGGCTCTGCTGAACTGGCGCTGTCCGGCGGCGACTTCTTTCGCGCGATCTGGATCAATGAGATCGTTATCAACAAGATTGAGATACGGCCAATGGGCGTCCACAGCCTTGAATTCGACGACGAGGGCGAGGCCGAGATCAGTTTTATCGCCATCAAGCCGGGGACCTATGAGTTGAAAAATCCCGGGGTCTTCCGGCGAGTCCCAGAAAGCCGTTTTCACCATCCAATAGGAGGATAAGACATGAAAGCCCCTGCGATACTTGCAACCCTGTCCCTTGCCCTCAGCGCCCCGGCTTTTGCCGAAGGGGAGGCTGATTATCTGCCGAAGATCATGGAATTCATAGAGGAAATCGGCTGCGAAATCGACCCGGATGATATCGAGGTTGAGGACGAAGGCGGCTATGATCTTGACGATGCGCAATGCTCGGATGGACAATATGACATCACGCTGGATGCAGACTTCAATGAGACTGGCCGCCGTAAGGAATAACCTCTGACTGACGTTACACAGAGCAGGACAGATAGCGCGGGCAGGGCGGTGCCCGCGCTTGATGTGTCTTGTGTCAGCCATGCCTTTGGTCGGCTGAAGGCGCTGGATGATGTCTCGCTTTGTGTTCCGGAAGGGGCATTCGTGGCACTTCTGGGGGTTAATGGCGCGGGTAAGATGACGCTGTTTTCGCTGATTACCCGGCTTTACGACAATGTGTCCGGCGCGATCCGTGTCGGCGGGCATGACGTTCGGCGTCAGCCCGGCCCGGCGCTGGCGCAGTTGGGGGTCGTGTTCCAAAGCCGCGCGCTGGATCGCGACCTTAGCATTCGTCAAAACCTAGCCTATCACGCCGCCTTGTATGGCATCCCGCGCCGCCCGGGATCGCATCGAAGAGGTGATTGCGCTGGTCGGTCTGACGGACAAGACCGACATCCGCATTGCCGCGCTATCGGGCGGGCAAAGCCGCCGGGCCGAAATTGCCCGCGCCCTGCTGCACAAACCAAAGCTGCTATTGCTGGACGAGGCAACGGTAGGACTTGACGTGCGCACGCGGGCCGAGGTGTCGGCACTGGTGCGCCAGCTGATCCGCACCGAAGGGGTTGCCGCCCTTTGGGCCACGCATATTTTTGATGAGGTCGAGGCCGGTGATACCGTCGTTGTGTTGCATCAGGGCCAGGTGCTGCGCACGGATTCAGCCACGGCGATTGCCGGTGACGGCACATTGTCTGACGCCTTTCTAAACCTGACCGGGATGCCGCAGGAGGCATCGGTATGAGCGTGCGTCTGAACTGGGCTGGCCGCCTGACCGCCTTTCGCGGCATTGTCTGGCGCGAAGCCCTGCGCTTTACCAAACAGCGCGAACGCTTTTTGTCCGCACTGGTGCGCCCGCTGGTCTGGCTGTTCATCTTTGCTGCCGGATTTCGCGCCGTCATGGGCATCTCGATCACAGAGCCCTACCAGACCTATGTTCTGTACGAGGTCTACGTGACCCCCGGATTATGTGGCATGATCCAGCTGTTCAATGGAATGCAATCCTCGCTCAGCATGGTTTACGACCGTGAAACCGGGGCAATGCGCACGCTGCTGGTCAGCCCTTATCCGCGCTGGTTTCTGCTGACCTCCAAACTGCTGGCTGGCGTTGCGGTGTCGATTGTTCAGGTCTATGTCTTTCTGGGCATCGCCTGGTTCTGGGGCGTGGATCCGCCGATATGGGGCTATATTGCGATCCTGCCCGCGCTACTCCTGTCGGGCATGATGCTGGGCGCGCTGGGATTGCTGATCTCGTCAACCATTCGTCAGCTGGAGAATTTCGCCGGCGTGATGAATTTCGTTATCTTTCCGGTGTTCTTCGCCTCCTCTGCGCTTTATCCGCTGTGGCGGATGAAAGACAGTTCGGTGATCTTGCATGAGATCTGCCGTTTTAATCCTTTCACCTATGCCGTCGAACTGATCCGCTTTGCTTTGTATCTGCAATTCAATCTGACGGCCTTTGCCGTGGTTGTCGGCTGCACGCTGGTATTTATGGGCGGGGCGATCTTCGCCTATGATCCGTCCAAAGGGCTAATTACGCGGCGGCGGGGATAGCTAAGCGGGCCGCCGCAATTCTGTTGCAAACTGGTGATTGATTGTCGACCGCAGTCGGTATCCCGGCTATGGATTTTTCAGAGTAAAAGACGGAGCAATCATGACGGACAGCCCTTTCAAAGCCTATGACATTCGCGGCACGATTGGTCAGACCCTGACCGAGGACCGGGTGATCCGTATCGGCCGGGCTTTTGCCCAGGTGGTCAAATCGCAATCCGTTGTCATCGGCCATGACGCCCGGGAAACCTCGCCGGGATTTGCCGATGCGCTGGCGCGGGGGCTGACCTCCATGGGCGTTGATGTGATGGAACTGGGGCTGTGCGGCACCGAAGAGGTGTATTTCAGCACAGCTCATCAGGGCGCGGCTGGGGGGCTGATGGTCACGGCCTCGCATAATCCGATTGAATATAACGGCATCAAGATGGTGCTGGCCGAGGCCAAACCAATCACCCGTGAAACCGGTATGGCCGAGATTGAGAAACTGGTTCTGTCCGATCATGCCTTTGCAGAAGCGGCAGTGCATGGACACCGGCAGGCGGTTAATGACCGCGCCGCCTTTATCGACCGGGTGTTGTCGTTTATTGATCCGGCCTCCATCAAAGGTCTGAACGTTCTGGCAAATTCCGGTAATGGCGCGTCTGGCCCAACAGTGGATGCGCTGGTGGCAGAGATGCGGGCCCGCGGTGCGCAAATTGATATCGTGCATCAATATGCCGATCCGGACCCGACCTTTCCCAATGGTATTCCAAACCCGCTGCTGCCTGAAAACCATGCGGCATCAGCGCAAGCGGTTCTGGATGCGGGCGCGGATTTCGGGGTCGCCTGGGACGGCGATTTTGACCGTTGTTTTTTCTTTGATCACACGGGCGCTTTCATCGACGGCGCTTATGTGGTTGGCCTGCTGGCCACGGCGTTTCTTCGCACCCATCCGGGCGAAAAAATCGTGCATGACCCGCGTATCATCCTGAACACCCGCGATCTGGTTTCTTCGGCTGGCGGGCAGGCCATCGCCTCGCGCACGGGGCATGCCTATATGAAACAGATCATGCGCGAAACCGGGGCGATCTATGGCGGCGAGATGTCGGCGCATCACTATTTTCGCGACTTCATGTTCTGCGACAGCGGCTTGATCCCGTTTGTGCTGGCGGCTGAACTGGTTGCCTCGACCGGGACCACACTGGCCGATATGGTCAGTGAACGTATGGCGAAATTCCCGGTTTCTGGTGAGGTGAATTTCCGGGTCGCGGATGCCAGCACTGCGATTGCAAAGGTCGTTGCGGCGTATGAGGCGGATGCTATTGGCCGGGATGAAATGGACGGCGTGTCGCTGGATTTCGGCGATTGGCGCTTTAGCCTGCGTCAGTCAAATACAGAGCCTTTGGTTCGGCTGAACATCGAGTCAAAAGGGGACGCGGCGCTGGTAGAAAAGCATCGCGACAGAATTGCCGCGATGCTGCGCGATTAGGGCCTGTTAACACTATTGTCTATCGCTGAAATGTGCTAACTATATGTTATGAATGAGATAACAGAAAGCCAATACGCGCTGATCTGCCCCTACTGGGGTTGATTCCGGCTGGGTGCAGAATAGGGCGTTAAAGCGTTTCGGGATAAACCTGAGACAAAAGATTATCCTGAAACGCAGTGATAAGCCTATATGGTGTACGCGTTTCGATTTTATGTGATGTCTCAAGGTAAACTCGAAACGCTTTAAGCCCGGATCGGGGTACTGTCTTCACGCTCAGCCTCCGTTTTCGGTGAGATAACGGTAGATTGTGGCCTTAGAGAGGCTGTATTCCGCCATGAGGTCTTTGATCAGCACGCCTTGCGAGCGTTTCTCCCGGAGTTCCTTGATTTGCTCACCCGACAGCGCAGGCCGTTTTCCGAACTGGACACCTCGATCCTTGGCTTTCTTAATCCCATCCATCTGACGCTCGGCGCGGATCTCGGTCTCGAACTGTCCGATGGCGCCCAGCATGTTGAACAGGAGACGGCCGGTCGCATCGGAAGTGTCGATGTTCTGATCAATGACGACAAGATCGACGCCGTTCTCCCGCAAGGTCTCAGCGATCTGACAGAGGTGCAATGTGGATCGTGCCAACCGATCAATGCGCGTGACAATGAGTTGGTCGCCCTCGCGCACGTAATTCAGGCATTCCTTCAGTTGAGGGCGGGCGTCCGTGGTGCCACTGCGCTTTTCCTCGAAGAGCTTGTCACAGTCACGCAGCTTTTCACGCTGCACATCCAGAGATTGTCCAACTGAACTGACACGGGCATATAGATCGCAGATATCTCCGACGGCGTTTGTTAGAGCGTCGAAGGTTCGCACGGCCAAGCGTCTGAGATGGGCTTTGAGCTTGGAGAACGCCATTTCAATCGGGTTCAGGTCCGGGCTGTATGGCGGCAGGAACAGCATCCAATTGCCCTGTGCGCGTAAGAGCTCCTGCACCTTTGCGGATTTGTGGGCGGCGAGGTTGTCGGCGATCACCACGTCGCCAGGGAGCAGCACAGGGGCAAGCTGGGTTTCGACATAGGCGTCGAAGGCGGCACGGTTCATTCCGGCAGCTTCAAGCCTCCCTTTTGAGAGGTCGCGTCTGCATGCGTTTTGCAGATGGTGGCATCCACGAGAACGTATTCGAAATCCGGGTCCGTGCTTAAGGCTTTGAAAAGACTCTCTCAAACACCTGCCAGCGTCCAGCGGCGAAACCTGGAATGAGCTGTCTTCCAATTTCCCAATTCCGGTGGCAGGTCGCGCCAGGGCGATGCCCCTCTCGCCAGCCAAAGGATCGCGTCGAGGAACAACCGATTGTCTGCGCCAGTGCGGCCCCGGTCACCCTGCTTGCCCGGGACCAAAGGTTCAATGATCGCCCCCTCTCGGCAGATTGCTGCGCAATCGCCTGCCGGGCAGTGACTGCCTGTCTGTCAAAGTCCGTCTGCTCAAGATCGCCTCCCGTTTTTGATCTTGAATCAAACGAAAGATGATTTGGGAATCCCCTAAATGCAGACGCCGCCTAGTACACTTTGCTCTAAAAAGCGATTTCGCTGCCGTCATAGCTGCGAAATCCGCCGGTGTTTTCCAACGACAGGCTGGTGATCTGCTGAAACAGTCCGGCGGCGCTTTCTTCAACGTCGATATCCGCCTCACCGCCGCCCATTTCGGTCCGGACCCAGCCGGGATGCAATGCGGCCACGGCAATTCCGTCGCTGCGCAAATCCGTTGCCAGATTGCAGGCCAGATTGACCGCAGCTGCCTTTGACGCGCGATACGCCAAGGATCCGCCCGGTGCCCGCGCGCTGCTGGCCATGATTGAGGCCATGACCGCAATACGGGGGCGCTTTGCGCGTCGCAGATGCGGCAGAAAGGCCCGGATGGTCAGAAAGACGCCGGTGGTATTGACGGCCAGACTGTCGGCCCAATCCTGCGCCGTTGTTTCCTCCAGCGATTTACCCTTATCGGCATAAATCCCGGCATTGCAGACCAGAATATCCAGGGCTTCGTTACCCATGCGATCTGCGGCAGCTTTCAGGCTGGCCTCATCGGTGACATTGACGGGCCAGAGAACGCCTTCGGGCTGGCGCGCGGTGCCGATCGTTGTCAGGCCGTGTTGCCCCGCAACTTTCATCAATTCTGCGCCAATACCGCGATTGGCGCCGGTGATCAGAATCGTGGTCATGGGGTCCTCAGGGCAAAGCGGTTGATCTGGTGAAAGCGACCGTCCGGAGCCTCGCCGAACAGACAGACATCCTTGACCCAGGCAGGTTCGGGCACAGCAGGCGCAAGATGCGACTGCAACGCGGCCTGCACCGGTTGCACAATGCTGGGGTCCAGCTTGCCGGTCAGGGTGATGTGGAAGCGGAATTCATCAAGCACATAAGGGTAGCCCCAGTGCTGAAGGTTCTGCTCCTGGGCCTCGGTCAGGCCCGAGGCGCGGCGCTTTGCCAGCTCTGCCTCGGTCTGGGGCGCGCGAAACCGGTCGGGGGCCTGCACGCAGGCGGCGGAAAGCGTGGCCAGCGGTTCAGACGGGGCAGAGGGCGTCAGGGCAAGGAACCGGCCAAGGGCTGTGACCTGCAGAAGGGGCAGCTCAAATGCAGGCTGATCACAGATGTCTTGCTCAATCACCGTAACCAGGTCATCGACCGTCCCGCCCATCAGCCGAAAAGGGGGCTTCAGCGTTCCGTGCAGACCGTATTTGCGGGGTGTTTCCGACAGGCTGCTGACGGGGGCGGGCAGGCCGGGAATGTCCGGATGGGGCAACTCCTGCCCGGCAATCGTATCCCATCCCAGCCAAGCCGAACCGAGGTCATGCAACGCGCTGTCAGCAGGCGGCGCATAGTAGATCGCGTAACGCTGGTAGTCCATGCCGTATCAGTCCAAACGGACCGAGTTTCCAGAGGAGCGCTGTTGTTCGGTATACCAAATACTGCCGAGGATCGTGTTCGCGCCGAAAGCGATAACTCCGATTGCAACGAAAGCCAGAAGCATGGTGCGCATATCAGTCCCCCTTTTCCTTTTGGTCAGTGGTAGTGCGTTTCAGGAACGCCAGCAAGTCCGCGCGGTCGCTTTCTGCGACAATCACCTGCATCGGCATTTTTGAACCTGGGGTATAGTTATCCGGCCCCAGTTCAAACAGCTTGCTGATGGTTTCGTCGGTCCAGACAATATCGGTCTGACGCATAGCCTCGGAATAAGGATAACCGGGCAGGGTTCCGGCTTGACGCCCGAAGATGCTGTATAGGCTCGGCCCGGCTTTGCGGGCCGTATCTGGCGTCAGGCTGTGACAGATAGAGCATTTGCGCATGAACTGGCGCTCACCATTTTCCATTGTGGACGGATCCCGCAGGAAACTGCGCCTGTCGGTGGCCATTTGTTGATCGCTGCTGTGTTCAGCTGGCCAGACAAACGCCGCATCGTCGATGCCACCGGCCAGCAGGCGTGTCCCATCTGCACTAAAGGCCAACGCCCAGATCGGGCCGCGCAGCGCTGCCTTGAAATCATGTGCGATGCTCCAGTCTGTGGTGTCGACGGTCATGATAAACCCCTCGCCATCGCCAACCGCCAACCGTGTCCCATCGGGGTTGAGGGCAAGCGACAGGATCGGGCGGCGGTCAAGCGTCAGGTCGGCCAGTTGCGCGTTATCCGACAAACGGATCGCCCGCGTGCCACCATCGAGCGCGCCATAGGCCAGCCATCCAGCTGCCTCGTTCAGCACCAGACGGTTAATGCCGAACCCATGTCGGGCATACAGGCCCGTCTGATCACCGCTTGTGACATCCCAGCTGCGCACTGTGCCGTCAAACGTCGCAGAATAAATCGTCTGGCCATCATCGGAAAATTGCACATCATTTACGTTGCTGCCGACCTCAATCCAGCGCAGCAGGCGGGTCTCGGGCACCGACCAGACCCCGATGCGCCCATCCCAACTGGCAGTGGCCAGGGTCTGACCATCAAGACTGACAGCAAGGTCGAGGATCTTACTGTTATGTCCGGTCATCTCGGCCACAGATTCGCGGGTGTTCAGATCCCAGACTATGATCGAGAAATCATCCCCCGCAGAGGCGGCGCGTCCGTTTGGCAAAAATACTGCCGCATTCACGGCTGCCGTATGTCCGTCCAGCCAAACCGGTGCATCGGGCTGATCCAATTGCCACAACCCCAGCGCATAGTCGAAGCTGGCTGTCAGAACCGCCTGATCCTCAACCGCAATACCCTTGACCGGCCCGCCATGGCCGGAGAGCAAAACCACTTCCTGCCCATGGCTTGGCAGGGCGGGGGCGGCCATCAGGGCCGCGGCCAGAATGGCGCGGCTCAGCTTCATGGGTTATTCCGCAGGTGTCGCTTCGGCAGGCGGATCAGAAGGTGGGGTCTCGGGCAGGCCTTTCTTGGCCTGCACTTCCTCAACCCACAGGCTGTGATGCTCTTTCGCCCAATTAAGATCAACCTCGCCCGACCCCATGGCATCATACGCACCCTCCATCCCCAGAGAGCCGATATAGATATGTGCAATGATGATCGCCATCAACACGAAGGACACGATGACATGCCAGATCTGGGCATATTGCATCTCTTCATGTGGTGACAGGGCAGCGGGGATCGGCCCAAGGCCGGGCAGGGAGTCAATGCCCCATCCGCGCAGCATCTCAAATGTGTGTGCAAACAGGTGCAGTTCGAAGGGGAACAACAGTGACACACCAGATACGGCGATAGACCCGCCCAAGATGATCACCGACCAGAAGATGATCTTTTGGCCGGCGTTGAACTTCTTCGCTGGTGGATGCGCCTTGCCGATGATCCCCCCACCTTTGAGGAACCAGGTAATGTCATGCCGAGACGGCAAATTATGCAAAACCCAGAAGAAGAACACTATCACCAGGGCAATGATAAACGCCCAAGCCACGTTGTTATGCACCCATTTGGACATCTCAGCCAGCGGAGCAAAGGCTTCCTTGCCCAGAAGCGGTATGATGGCCATCCGGCCAAACAGGGTCAGCATTCCGGTTGCCGCTAAAAGCAGGAAAGATCCTGCCAGCAGCCAATGGCCGAACCGCTCGATTGAGGTGAAACGCAGAATTTTAACGCCGGACACGCCTTCGGAAATGCGGATACGGCCTCGGATCAGATAGAACAGGGCCAGCAAGACCAGCGTTCCCAGCAGCAGATACCCGCCATAGTCGCGCACCGGGCCCTCGCGCCATTGTAGCCAGCGCATGCCGCCATCCTGGATCAGAACGCGGGCTTCGGGGCCACCGCCCGAGACTTTGACATCGGCTGTGCCGTAGCGCAGTGCGCGGAATACCTCAGCATCTGAGGCACCGCCCAATGTCCCAAGCGCGCCTGTGATGCCCGCCGCACTGTCCGGGTCGCCTGTTGCATCGCGGCGAAAGCTATCATCCACTCTTTCGCCGCGCTGACGGGCCAGAATGTCTTCCAGCGTTTGCGCACCGCCGGTTTCAGCGCGGGTATCGGCTGCGGGCGCGTCGGCGTCGGTTGTCTGTGCCATGGCCGGAGAGACCATCGCAAAACCAAGAAACGCGAGAATAAGGGCGAGGGTCCTGATCATGATTGCACAGGCCTTTCTGTAATTTCTGCATTCGGTTTCCGCGCTTCAGCCCCCAAAAGGCGATTTCGCAGAAACGGCACTGCCCGGGGGTGGCCCGGGCAATGCAATGGGTTGGACGCGGCGCCGAAACGCCGCACGCCAGAGCTTAGTTGCCCTTCTGGTCGTAGGCTGTACCCCAGCCCCACGCGCCAGAGCCGAAGCCGCGGGCTACGACACGCTCGCGGTAGACTGCGGATACATCGTCGCCGTCACCGGCCAGAAGGGCCTTGGTGGAGCACATCTCGGCACAGATCGGCAGCTTTCCTTCCGCAATACGGTTGCGACCGTATTTCTGGAACTCAGCCTGGCTGTGGGTCTTTTCCGGACCACCGGCGCAGAAGGTGCACTTGTCCATCTTGCCGCGGCTGCCGAAGTTTCCGGCCTGCGGGAATTGCGGCGCGCCGAAGGGGCACGCGTAGAAGCAATAGCCGCAGCCGATGCACAGATCCTTGGAGTGCAGAACCACACCGTCATTGGTCTGGTAAAAGCAATCCACCGGACAGACCGCCATACAAGGCGCGTCCGAGCAGTGCATACAAGCGACCGAGATCGACCGTTCGCCGGGCTTGCCATCATTGATGGTGACAACACGGCGGCGGTTGATGCCCCAGGGCACCTCGTGCTCGTTTTTACAGGCTGTGACACAGGCGTTGCATTCGATGCAGCGTTCGGCGTCACACAGGAATTTGGCTCGTGCCATGTCTTTCTATCTCCTTACGCTGCGTAGACTTTACAAAGTGTGGCTTTGGTTTCCTGCATCTGGGTGACGCTGTCATAGCCATAGGTCTGCGCCGTGTTTGACGCCTCGCCCAAGACATATGGATCCGCCCCGTCAGGATATTTGTGGCGACGGTCTTCGCCCTGCAGATGACCACCGAAGTGGAAAGGCATGAAGACAACGCCTTCGCCAACCCGTTCGGTCACCATTGCCATGACCTTGACCTTGGCACCTTCGGCACCCTCGACCCAGACCATCTGCCCGTCGCGGACACCCCAGTTATTGGCGTCACGCGGGTTAATCTCGACGAACATGTCCTGCTGCAATTCGGCCAGCCAGGGGTTCGACCGGCTTTCATCGCCGCCGCCCTCATACTCGACCAAACGGCCAGAGGTCAGGATGGTTGGATAGTCCTTAGAGAAATCCTTTTGCTGGATCGACGAATACATCGTCGGGACGCGCCAGAACTTCTTGTCGTCATAGGTCGGGTAGTCTGCAACCAGATCACGCCGCGGCGAGTACAGAGGCTCGCGGTGCAGCGGAACCGGATCGGGGAAGGTCCAGACGACGGCACGGGCCTTGGCGTTGCCAAAAGGCGCACATTCGTGCTTGATCGCGACTCGCTGGATGCCGCCGGAAAGGTCGGTTTTCCAGTTGGTTTTTGGACCGGCTACCGCATCAATTTTCGCGCGTTCCTCGTCCGTCAGATCGCCGTCCCAGCCCAGATCCATCAGCATCTGCATGGTAAACTCGGGATATCCATCCTGGATTTCCGAATTGGCCGAGTAGACACCTTCGGCCAGCAGATTGTCGCCATCGCGCTCCACGCCAAAGCGCGCGCGGAAGGTCAGGCCACCCTCAGAGACAGGCTTGGACATGTCATAGAGGTTTGGCGTGCCGGGATGGTTCATCTCGGCCGTGCCCCAGCATGGCCATGGCAAACCATAGTAATCGCCATCAGCCGGGCCACCATTGGCGCGCAATGTCGTGCGGTCAAAGGTGTGCTGGTTTTCCATATGGAGTTTCAGCCGTTCTGGTGATTGACCGGTATAGCCGATGGTCCACAAAGCGCCGTTCAGTTCACGCAGGATATCTTCGACATTCGGCTCATCGTCGCCGTCCATCGCGATGTTGCGGAACAGACGCTCATCGAAGCCAAACTTCTTGGCAAGCTTGGCAATGATGATGTGGTCCGGAAGGCTTTCGAACAGCGGCTCAACAACCTTGTCGCGCCATTGGATCGACCGATTTGATGCTGTGACAGAGCCACGTGTTTCGAACTGGGTCGAAGCGGGCAGCAGATAGGCCCCGTCTTTCCGGTCATGCAGAATGGCCGAAACGGTGGGGTAGGGATCAATCACGACCAGAAGGTCGAGTTTCTCCATCGCCTCCTTCATCTCAAGCTGACGGGTCTGCGAGTTGGGCGCATGGCCCCAAAGAACCATCGCCCGGGTGTTGTCAGGCTGATCCAGGTTTTCCTTGGCTTCCAGCACACCGTCGATCCAGCGCGAAACCGGGATGCCGCGCTCGTTCATCATCAGACGGTCGGCCCCGTCGGTGCCTGCGCCTTCCATCTTGGCAAAGCGGCCCTTCAGCCAATCCAGATCCTCGCCCCAAACGCGGGCGAAGTGGGCCCAGGAGCCTGCGGAAAGACCATAGTAGCCAGGCAGGGTATCTGCCAGAACACCGAGGTCGGTCGCGCCTTGCACGTTGTCGTGGCCGCGGAAGATGTTGGTTCCGCCACCCGCAACACCCATGTTGCCAAGGGCAAGCTGCAATACGCAGTAAGCACGGGTGTTGTTGTTGCCGTTGGTGTGCTGGGTGCCGCCCATGCACCAGATCACGGTGCCGGGACGGTTATTGGCCATGGTCCGGGCCACACGTTCCAGCTGGCGACCAGGAACACCGGTGACACGCTCGGTCTCTTCCGGTGTCCAGCGGGCAACTTCTTCGCGGATCTGATCCATGCCCCAGGTACGGGTGCGAATGAACTCTTTGTCTTCCCAGCTGTTTTCGAAGATATGCCACAGGATGCCCCAGATCAGGGCAACGTCTGTACCGGGGCGGAAGCGAACATATTCATCCGCATGCGCTGCCGTACGCGTGAAGCGCGGGTCGCAGACGATCAGCGGTGCATTGTTTTCTTCCTTGGCTTTCAGCACATGCAGCAACGAAACCGGATGCGCCTCGGCAGGGTTGCCGCCGATGATGAAGATCGCCTTGGACTTATGAATGTCGTTGTAGCTGTTGGTCATCGCGCCATAGCCCCAGGTGTTCGCAACACCTGCAACTGTGGTGGAGTGACAGATACGCGCCTGGTGATCGATGTTATTGGTGCCCCAGTAAGCAGCGAACTTGCGCAGCAGATAGGCCTGCTCGTTCGAGTGCTTGGCGGAGCCCAACCAGTAAACGCTGTCAGGTCCGCTTTCTTCGCGGATTTTCAGCATCTGGTCGCCGATCTCTTCGATGGCGGTGTCCCAGCTGACCTTGGTCCATTCGCCGTCAACCAGCTTCATCGGGGACCGCAGGCGGCGCTCGCCATGGGCGTGTTCGCGGACCGAAGCACCCTTAGCGCAATGCCCACCAAGGTTGAACGGGCTGTCCCAGCCGGGCTCTTGCCCGATCCAGACGCCGTTATTCACCTCGGCAATGACAGTACAGCCGACCGAGCAGTGGGTGCAGACGGATTTGATGGTCTCAACCGCGCCGCTGACGGCAGATTGTGCCGATGCGCGGGTAACCATACCCGCATTTGCCGCAATGGCCGCCAGACCGCCAACGGCCAGACCCGAGCCGCGCAGGAACGCACGGCGATCCACGGACGTATTTGCGGCGTTTGAGAGGAGGTTTTCCGAACGGGGGCGTCGCGCAACCCCATTGGTTTTTTTCCTAAGCATTCACATTCTCCCTTGCTGGGCCCTCACTGGACCTCGCTTGGCTTTCATATGGAACGGCGGTCGGGCGTCACGCCACCGGTTGCCGGTCCCCATTACACCTGTCCGATCAGAACCGGGCAGTTTCCAGATATGTCTTGACGTGATCTGTCTTGCGAAGGCCTTCGCCAGCGGCCTCAAACTCTGCAGCTTCGACCTCTTGCGGGGTCATTGTCGCCATAGCGGCGGCTGCCGGGGCGCTAACGCCTGCAAGTTTCAGAAAGTTTCTGCGGCCTTCATCAGCCTTTTTCTCACTCATTCCTGGCTCCTTCATATTCTTTAAGTCGCTGGGTTTAGGCAGCATTTCCTGTCATGCGAAATGCTTCACGTTCGATATCGATAAAAGTACGCCCGATTGCGCCGACTGGTGCATAGAAGACAGAGTTCTTCGCGGCCTCAAGGTCCGTAAAGAAGTGCTCTGCCCAAGGAGCGATGTGCTTGTTAAAAAACTCTTGTTGGGTGGCCAATGATGCCGGGGCACCAAACCGCCCCCGGATCAGCCCTGCCATCACCTCGCAAAGTGTGGCAATGTTGTCTTCCGGCTCAAAGACATTTTCAGCACGCTGAATTTGCAAGCGGGCCAAGTCGTTGCGCAACACCGCCAGCGGCTTTTCGTTGAGGAAACCGGTCAGATAGTAGCTTGCGTAGGGCAGCAACTCCCCCCGGCCTAGTCCGACGAACAGTGCGTTAAACTCTCGCGTTACGGCTTTTTCCTTGATGGCCTTCGACACACGCGTCAAAGCATCAATCGCTTTGCCCAAGGCGCTGTCATCCCCAGTAAGGGCTGCACATTTAGCGATCAAAGAGGAGTTTGGCGGAGCGGCCAGCAATGCCCCAAGAAAGTCATAAAGATCCGCGCGAAGCACGTCCTCTTTAGTTTCAACTTTCTCGTCAAACGCCTGCACGCCGCCTCCCCACGAACTGCTTTGTCTTGATTTAGACAGTAGACCGGAACCTGCTGTTTCGCCAATGATTTTTTGCACGCTTTGGTGCATATTTTAGCTAGCATCCTCAAAATGCACTCGGATACGACGACGATAGGGTTGATCGGTGATTTCAGCTTCCATTTCAAACTCTTGCCGCGGCAAGTCCTCGTAAATTTCCTGTGGCGGCTCACTGTCCAATGTCTGACTGTTTTGATCGCCATCATCCAAAGCCACCATGTCCAGATCAGAATCGTCGATATCATCTTCCTGAACAGCCTCTGCCTCAATGTCCGGCACGTTCTTTAAAATACCGCGCCCTACCTTGTAGAGTGTCTGCAATGTCCCGGGTTTCACAAAATCCCCAGTGAAGTCATCGTCATAGTCGTTCAACCCATCCAAGCAGGCGAGAACTGGGTTTGATCGCCATAGCTTGCGCAAGGCGCGGTTGCGCAGGTGATGCGGAACGGCTTTGGCCATGAAGCCGGTGATATCATCCCCGGGCAACAGGCTGTCAGGGTCTTTCAGGCCGAGATCGGCCAGAATTTCCGCGTCTGACTTTTCGGACAGGTCAGCAGGAGGCGCTTCCGCAGGCTCGGGCATCACTTCGGGTTCGTCTGCCAGTTTTCGCCGCGACCACCTATTCAGGAAGCCTTCTTCATCGCTCATTGCAACCGTCTCCGTTTGGTCGGGGCGCGATAGACATCGCTTGTTTGTTTTATCCTGGCATCGCCGATGCCGTCCTCGACCAGTTCAATATCCTTGCGGTCGCGCCTGCGTTTCACAAAGGGGGTTTCCTCGTGATGGGCCGCGATGAAATCCCGCACCCATGCGATCAGCCCCGCTGACATCGGCACCGGTTCCACAATATCCTCTGAACTGTCACCATAATCCTGCGCCTCATAGGCCGAGGCGGTGATCAGAAACAGATCGAACGGCCGCTCGGGGTCGGTTGCAGCGCGCAGCACGACAAAGGCTTTCGGTTCTTTGGCGTTCAGCGTTTCGACATAGGCCTCCGTTTCGGTCCGATGCAGTTCCATCGTCAGGGTTGCGGCATGATATTCAACCACATCCCCCTCCCGCCGGATTTCTCGCCAGCTTGCAGGATCGGCCCCCGGCAGCACGGCGACAGCCTTCCAGGCATGTTTGGCCCAGCGGGTCACACCCGGCCGTCGTTGCACCACGATACCAACCGGCATGGAGATCATTCGTTCGTCACGCACCCTTGTCCTCGGCCCCTTGCTCTGTCTTATTGCTAGAATAATTCTAGATAGCTGGGCGCAAGTGTCCAGCAATCGCAAGGATAGGGTACCAGGAATGAGCAGACGAGTGATGCTGTGCGACTGTGCGGCTAGCCAGAAGATCGACGCAAAAGCACTTGAGAATGCAGGGATTTTCTGCAGTAAGGTTCATTCCGGTCTATGTGGCGCCCAAATCGAAAAATTGGCCAAGGCGATGCAGAAAGATGCTGTTGTCATCGCTTGTGCGCAGGAAGCCCCGGTGTTTAAGGAGCTCGCCGGTGAGCTAAATACCGCGCCGCCCCTGCTGATTGATATCCGCGATCGCGCCGGCTGGTCTGAGGATGGCGATGCCGCCGGGCCCAAAATGGCGGCGCTGCTGGTCGAGGGGCAATTGGCCCCGCCACCCACCCGGCTGCGTGATGTGATTTCCGAGGGGCTGTGCCTGATTATTGGCAGCGCCGAGGTTGCGCTGCCGCTGGCTGAAAAGCTGAAAGGCGCGTTGTCGGTCTCTTGCCTGATCAGCGATGCCGAAGCCCAGATTGCCGGGCCGTCGCGAGAGATTGACGTTATGTCCGGGCGCATCCGCAATGCTGTCGGGTCCATCGGCGCGTTCTCGGTAAATGTGGATGCTCTGCGGATGACCAATCCTGCCGGCCGCGGCGAGCTTACCTTTGGCGCGGCGCGCGATGGTGGTGTGGCGCAATGCGATATTATTCTGGACCTGCGCGGGGAAACGCCGCTGTTTCCCGCGCCCCAGAAACGCGACGGTTACCTGCGCGCTGATCCAAAGGACCCGCTGGCCGTCGCCGATCTGGCCCTCAAAGCGGTGCAACTGGTCGGTACGTTCGAAAAACCGCTGCATGTCCGGTTCGAGGAAAGCCTCTGTGCCCATTCCCGCGCTGGCCAGTCCGCCTGCAGCCGCTGTCTGGACCTTTGTCCGACCGGCGCGATTACCTCGGCCGGTGACGCCGTTGCGATTGATCCGATGATCTGTGCCGGATGCGGGGCCTGTGCTGCGGTTTGTCCCTCAGGGGCCGTCAGCTATGATGATCCGCCGGTCGCGCATCTGTTCAATCGTCTGTCGACATTGGCGACCACCTATCGCGCCGGTGGGGGCAAGGCACCGCGCCTGTTGGTCCATGATGCCGACCATGGCAGCGAGATGATATCGCTGGCCGCGCGTTTTGGCCGGGGATTGCCGGCGGATGTGATCCCGCTGGCTGTCGGCGCGCTTGAAGGGTTTGGCCATGCCGAAATGCTGGCTGCGCTTGGTGTTGGCTTTGCCGATATCGCTATCCTTGCCACCCCGCGGACCGAGGTGGCGAATATCTCTGCCCAGATCACGCTGGCCAAAGCGCTGGCGCCCGAAGGGACACGGATTGCACTGCTGGAACTGACCGATCCTGATGCCTTGTCTGATGCGCTTTATGGCGCCCCCGCCGCGCGCGCGCCATCGCATGAGGCGATCCTGCCCTTGGGCGGGCGGCGCGAGGTCACCCGGCTGTCTGCCCGCGCGCTGCAAGGCCAGAATGCCATACTGCCGCTGCCCGAAGGGGCACCCTATGGGACGGTTGTGGTGGACACGGATGCCTGCACTTTGTGTCTGGCCTGTGCCGGTCTGTGCCCCCCAGGTGCTTTGGCCGATAACCCAGATAAGCCGGAATTGCGCTTTCGCGAGGATGCCTGCCTGCAATGCGGTCTATGTGCCAATGTCTGCCCGGAAGATGCGATCCGGCTGGAACCACGCCTTGACCTGTCCGATGCGGCCCTGCGTGAGCGCACGCTGAAAGAAGAGGAACCATATTCCTGCATCGAATGCGGCACGCTGTTCGGTGTCAAAAGCACCATCGAACGGATTGTGGAAAAGCTTGAGGGGCAGCACGCCATGTTCACTCAATCCGACAATGCGCGCCTGATCCGGATGTGTGATGATTGCCGGATCAAGGCGCAGTATCATACGGATGCCGCACCGTTCCGCATGGGCGACCGCCCACGCCCGCGCACGACCGAAGATGATCTGCGTGAGCGGGAAGAAACCGGGAAAGCTTGAGCGAGAGGCAGCCGTCCATTGGTGCAGGCAGGGATGATGGTCGAGAGCAATAGCGTTTCACTTGCAGGACGTGGGATCACTTAAGATAAATTTTTCAATAATCTGCGAGGTTATCTTCACGCGAAAAGGGCACCAAATCTACCGCGACTGCACCGGCGCGCCCAGATCCTTTGGTTTTATGGTTGCGGCGAAGGCAGCGATGGCCTCGACCTCGTCCAGTGTCAGATGGATCGGGGCGATATGGGGCGGACGAGACTCGTGGAAGGGCTCGGTTACGCCATCGACCTGGGTAAAGGATGGATGCGGGTTAAGGGCAAAGAACGCGGCGAACTTGCCCTCCCAACCCGGAATGGTCCGCAGCGCACCAAAGGATGGGGTCGAGCCGATGCCGCCATATTTGTTCTTTTCACTGACGACATGACAGCGCCCGCAATGCAGTAGGGCAAGCTCCTCTCCTAAAACGGTATCGCCTTCAAAAATGACCTCTTGCTCGACCGCCTTTTGTTGGGCCGCTGGGCGGAATGGTGCAGTGCCATCGATCTTGAATGAGGCCAGCGTGTTATGCCCGACCTCCGAGTTCAGCCAGTTGACCAGTTTGTCCAGGTCGTCGCCCTCGCCAGTCGGAACCAGTTCCCAAACCTCGCCCGCCTCGGTCTGCATATAAGGCGCGTCCGTCCCGGGGCGAAGCGCAAGATCGGCTGTTTCCTCCGCCCCCACGACAACGACCTTGACGCGGTGCTTCAGGGTAAATCGCGGCATCATGTATTTCACAAGCGCTTGCACCGCCGGATCATCGGGTTGGGCCAATCGCAGTGGCGTGCTTTGGGCAAGCGCAATTGTGGTCAATGACAGCAACGTCAACACCAGTCCGATCTGTCGCATTGCACTTCCCTCCCAATTATCCTCTTGTCATGCCCAAGGATAACGCCATGTTAGGGTCGATTTCCACCTGTGGTACAATGGAGTGCGGGATGAGCGACGATTTCAATATGTCGATGCGGAAGTTTCTGAAGCAGGTCGGTGTGACCTCGCAGCAGGAAATTGAAAAGGCTGTGCGCGCGGCACAGGCTGATGGTTCGCTGCCTAATGGGCCTTTGAACGCAAAGATGACATTGACCGTAGATGGTGTGGACCTGTCCCATGTGATCGAGGGCAAAATCGCCACCGGGGGTCTTTCGTGAGCGTCACCCGCGAAGCTGTTCTGGAGGTTCTGCGCGGGATCGAGGACCCGTTCAGCAAGAAAGATATTGTCGCTGCCGATCTGGTGCGTGCGCTGATGGTCGAAGGCGACGCCGTGCGCTTTGTGATTGAGGTGGATGCCGCCAAAGGGGCCGCGATGGAGGCGGTGCGCGCTGCAGCGCAATCTGCTTTGGAGGGTATGGAGGGCGTAGCAAAGGCCAGCGTTCTGCTGACCGCCCATAGCCAGCCAAAAGCGCCGCCTGATCTGAAGGTCGGGCGTCATCCGACCGCACAGTCCGGTCCGCAAAAGGTCGAGGGTGTGGACCGCATTCTTGCCATTGCCTCAGGCAAGGGCGGGGTTGGCAAATCGACTGTCGCGGCCAATCTGGCCACCGCACTGGCCGCAGAGGGCCGCCGCGTTGGTCTGCTGGATGCGGATGTCTATGGTCCCTCGCAACCTCGGATGTTGGGGATTTCCGGGCGTCCGGCCTCACCCGATGGCAAGACCATCCTGCCGCTGCGCAACCATGGTGTGACGCTGATGTCGCTGGGTCTGATGACCAAGGAAGACGAGGCCGTGGTGTGGCGCGGCCCGATGCTGATGGGGGCATTGCAGCAGATGCTGGGGCAGGTGGCCTGGGGTCAGCTTGATGTGCTGATTGTCGACCTGCCGCCGGGCACAGGCGATGTGCAGATGACCCTGGCGCAAAAGGCCGAGGTGACAGGGGCGGTCGTGGTATCCACCCCGCAGGACATTGCCTTGCTGGATGCCCGCAAGGGTCTGAATATGTTTGACAAAATGAATGTGCCGGTCGTCGGCATAATTGAGAATATGTCGACACATATCTGTTCCAAATGCGGGCACGAGGAACATATTTTCGGCCATGGCGGCGCAAAGGTCGAGGCGGAAAAGCTGAATATCCCGTTCCTTGGCGAATTGCCGCTGAACATTGATATCCGAACCGCCGCCGATGGCGGTGCGCCGATTGTGGTGTCCAAGCCGGACAGCGCTGAAGCACAGGCGTTTCGCGCCATTGCCCGCAATCTGATTGAAACCGGCAATGCCTGAGCCGATCTTTCCCCCGCTGCTGCGCGGCGAAAGCTCCGGCGCCGGGCATGATCCGTTCACCAAGGCGATTGCGGCGGCGACGCTTGGCACTGATGCTGGGCTGGTGGTTCATGACGTGACCGGCGATATGCTGCGCGCGGCGATGGTTTTTGCCCCGGAATGCACGCTGACACAATCCATGGCGATGGTCTTTGCAGTTGAAATCGGGTTCGCCGATGCGCTTGGCGCATTAGGTCCGCCCGAGGTTGGGGTGCATTTCGACTGGCCCGGTGGGTTGCGGATCAACGGCGCTCGCTGCGGGCGGGTGCGGGCTGCGGCCTCCACCACCGATCCTGCTACGGAACCGGATTGGCTGGTCGTGGGGCTGGAATTGCCTTTGCGCTCACAAAGCAACGATCCAGGTATGACACCGGAAGACACCGTTCTTTTTGAGGAAGGCTGCTCTGAGGTTGTTCCTGTAGCCCTGTTGGAAAGCTGGGCCCGGCACGCGCTGGTCTGGATCCACCGCTGGGACACTGAGGGGATGGCACCGCTGCATGCCGAATGGCGGTCCCGCGCGCATGGGATCGGTCAGCCGATCAGCTTGCATCTGACCGGGGCAGAGCAGACGGGCACCTTCATGGGGCTGGATGAATATGGCAGCGCGCTGATCCGCGACGCTGATCAGACAAAACTTGTGCCCCTGACCGATATGCTGGAAGACTGACAGACATGCCTAAACTTGCCCGCACCATCCATTTTGACGATAGCGACCGCAACGTCTTTGCTCGGCCCGCCGAAAGCGGTGAATGGGCCATTCCGGGCGGCTTTGAATTCTCGAACATCACCGAAGGCGAACTGACGGGTAAAACCCGTCAGGCCTTTGCCAATGGTTGGCTGGGTCTGAACAGTTTTGGCCGCGCGACGTTTGTGGCGGTAACCGCTGTCGAGGCTGAGGAAATCGACACGCTGACAGACAGTTTGGCCGCCCATTTCGTCGAGATTTACGGCGCCCCGTCTTTGGAAGCCGCGCGCGAGGTCGCAGCGCAAGAGCTGGCCTATATGGCTGAGCTTTGTGAGGACCATGATCCGAATATCCTGCTAGCGATCAGTCGGAACCTGACCGATGCCGGGGTGCGGGAACAGTTTTCAGCCATCAAACCGGCAGAGGCCGATATCGACATTGTCGCGGTGCATGGCAGTCTGGAATAGCTTTCCTTTTGCCATCGCAACTGCCGCCGCAGTACTTTTGAAACTAAAGATGGGAACAACAGATGTGAAACAGGTTGATCATACTTGCCGCATTGATGGTGTTTAGCCTTGGAATCAGTGCAGATGCCCAAGAGTTGGATACGTTCTATGAGGAGGAACTTGGTCCCAGCCTGGATGGATCTGTGACCTACTTTCAGTTTTGGTCCGGTAAGCATCTGCAGAACGAATATGATGATGTGCATGAGGTCTATGTCAGGGGCGATGGCAAGCTTGGGCAATTTCGCGGAATACTAGAGCTGCATTGCGCCAAATCTGATCAGTCCAAATGGTTGGCGGTTGGAGGTTTTTTGAAGGCGGATAGCGTACCGGTGGAGGCCATTGCTGAAGTAAGGCGTCAGTATTGTTCACGCTAAAGCGTTTCGGGATAAACCTGAGACAAAAGATTATCCTGAAACGCAGTGATAAGCCTATATGGTGTACGCGTTTCGATTTTATGTGATGTCTCAAGGTAAACTCGAAACGCTTTAGAACTGGCTTTTGCCGACTGTTTTCCCATCATGGCAGCTTAGAACAGCTGCACCCTACAGTTTTTAATTTTGTAGGGCAAAAATTTTGCCCTACAAAATATTTTATTGTAGGGTATCCCTATGATCCCATTCCGCCCCCACTCAACCATCGCCCAAAGCGCCTATATCGACCTGCTGCGACTGCTAAAGGATGACGCGGTATCGGAAGTCTGCGGAACGCTTAAATCGCGCACCCGCAATGGCCGGGCATACTGGTATGATCAGTACCGCATCGGCGATGCGATGCGAGAGCGCTATATCGGCGAAGACAGCGATGAGATGCGGGATCGGATTGCCAACTTGCGAACACTGCAGGACAGGCAGAAGGAACGGCAGGCCGCCCGGTCCCGGCTGATCCGCGTGCTGCGCGCCGAAGGGTTTCTTGGGGTTGATGCAACAACGGGCAGTCTGCTGGCTGCGATGGCGAAGACCGGTGTATTTCGCTTGGGCGGGACGCTTATCGGGACCCATGCTTTTCGCCTGTATGAAGGCGCGCTTGGGGTTCGTATCGGTTTTGACGACATGGCCGTGACCGGAGACATCGACATCGCCAGTTTCGAACGCCTGTCATTGGCCTTGAACGATACGGTGGCCTTGAACGATACGGTGGATGCACCTGTTGACGCGATACTTGGCGATTTCCGCTTTGATCCTGTTGCTGGGATTGATCCGGGCAAAGTCTGGCGCTGGCAACAGACCAGAGGGGAAGTGCTGGTAGAATTTTTGACCCCCAGCTTTGAAGAGGATGAGGGCGTGCGTCCCCTGGCGGCACTCGGCGTGAATGCTCAGGCCCTGCACCATCTGAATTACCTGCTCGCAAAGCCTATTCAAGCAGCCGTAACCTATCGCAGCGGCATCCTTGTACAGGTCCCGAGGCCCGAGCGATTTGCCATACATAAGCTTATCGTTGCAGATCGGCGCCGGGACCGGTTGAAGGCTGGAAAAGATAGGGCGCAAGCCGCCTTTCTGGTCCGGGTGCTGGCCTATGACAGGCCTGACGATCTGCGCGACGCCTGGCAAGAGGCCCGCAAGCACGGAGTGAAGTGGCGCACGCGAATGGATGCCACGCTAGAGCGGGTGCCGGAGGTTCGTGAAACCCTCGCGGCGCTCTGACCCCTTTGCAGCACCCGCCGGATCGCATAAGTCAACCTCATGACACAGACCCTGACCCTCCGCCGTCCCGATGATATGCATTTGCACCTGCGCGATGGTGCTATGCTAAAGGCCGTTGCACCAATCAGCGCCGCGCATTTCGCCCGTGCGATCATCATGCCCAATCTGGTGCCGCCGGTGGTCACCGGAGCAGATGCTGCGGCCTATCGATCCCGTATTATGACGTCTCTTGAAAATGCGGCGTTTGAGCCGTTGATGACGCTGTATCTGACCGAAGAAACCGATCCCGATGATGTGGCAGAAGCGGCCCGCAGTGGTCTGATCAAGGCGTTGAAACTCTATCCGGCGGGGGCGACGACAAACTCTGCCTCCGGGGTGCAGGATTTTGACAAGGTGCGCCCGGTTCTGGAGCGTATGGCCGAGATTGGCCTGCCGCTGTGTGTGCACGGCGAGGTGACCGATACGGAGGTCGATATCTTCGATCGTGAGGCGGTGTTCATCGACCGCGTTCTGGATCCGATCCGCCGCGCCACACCGGGGCTGCGTGTGATCATGGAACATGTCACGACCAAGGACGGTATCGACTATATCGGGGCAGGGGGCGATATCGCCGGGACCCTGACCACGCATCACCTGATCCTCAATCGCAATGCCATGCTGGTCGGCGGTATCCGGCCGCATTACTACTGCCTGCCGATCATCAAGCGCGAAACCCACCGTGCCACCCTAATGGCGGCGGCAATCTCTGGCGATCCGCGCTATTTTCTGGGGACGGACAGCGCACCGCATCCTGATGGCGCAAAAGAAAGCGCCTGTGGCTGTGCCGGGTGTTTCACAGCGCTCAATACCATGGCGTGTCTGGCACAAGCCTTCGAGAACGAGGGCGCGCTGGACCGGCTGGAGGATTTCACCTCAAGCTTTGGTGCGGATTTTTACCGTCTGCCGCGCAATTCCGAGACGATTACGATGACCCGGCAGGATACAGCGGTCGAGTGGCCGGAAAAGCTTGTGGTTGGCAGTGATCAGCTAACGGTATTTGACCCGCAGATGCCGGTCCACTGGACCGTTGCCGACTGATCATTTGATCAGCGACAGAAACTCCTTGTCGAAGTAGCTTTTCAGGAATGCTTCCTGCGGCTCGGCACCGATGCGCAGTTGCTCAAGCGTTTCTTCGGGCAAATCGCGCTTGCCGCTGCGATGCACGCGCCGGTCCATCCCCTGATATTTGCCCGGCGGCAAACCCAGAAATTGTTCAACCATGCGCAAAAGGCGCTCGGGGTTTTCGCGGATCAGGCCGAAGGGCAGGAATAGAAGCTGATCACGACCAAACGTGGCGTCCCAGCGCGGAATATACTCGGCATAGTTGCCCCGGTTATGCACCACCGGATTGCGCCCTTCCCACCGCCAGATGATCTCTTTCGGCGGGTTTTGCATTAGGCGGCGACCGACATTCATCCGCACTTGGCTTTTCATCCGCTCCATCGGATCACGGATAATATAGATCAGTTTGACACCCGGCAGCAGGTCTTTGATGTAATCCAAACCCTCCTGCGGCAGACCGCTGTATTCCGGCGTTACATCCATCGCCATCTGATCGACAGGGGCAGGGGCGAAAACGCTGCGATACCAGTCCAGCGTGCCATAGGGTTGCCCCTCGATACTGTTCAGATGTGCAAGCTTCTCGGTGCGTTTCTCGGGCGCTAACACCTCAAACCGCTCCCGCGCCGAGTCGTAGCCCCGCTTCAGGTGTGGCCCAATCCAGTCGCGATGCTTTTCAATAAACATATGGTCAAAGAAGTGCTGCTCCTTGAAAGGAGGCAGCCATATATCCGAACGTCCGCCGAAAATCTGATGCAGCCAGGATGTCCCAGCTTTTTGCGCACCAATGCACAGGATATCGGGCAGGCGGGCAGGGCGATCGCTGGAGGTCACAGATACCGCCTTCCCAATGCTTCAATAACGCGTAAGGGCCATTTTCGGGTGCGTGGGCGCGGATCATCGCCAGTCAGCTGAGCCAGCCGCTGAAAGCTGGTGTCGTTGGTTTCGACCCGTTGCATTATTTCAACCAAATAGGGCCCGGCAATCGGATCAAGGGCTGCAATATCGGTTACGCGCTTACGCATGTTGTCTACAAGATCACCCTTCTTGGTCCAGTAAGCCAACAGACCATCGAAAAGATGCGCTTCGCCCGGGATACGACTTTTGGGAGGCCAAGGACGCTTTGGATGGTATTGGTGCCGTTCTGTCTCAAAAAGTTTGACCGCATTCATCAGCATCGATCCTGCAAGCCCGATCGCGCGTTGCTGCGGGGTCCGCCCATGGTCGGCAAAGGTATCACAGACAGCAACCAGCCAGCGGGCGTTCAGATCGTGTTGCATCTGCGGGTGATAGTCCTCGGCGATACGAAAAAACAGGTCCAATCCTGCGGTGCCGTTGCTCCGCCGGATTGTCACGATGGTGCAGGCAAAAAGGTGAGCTAGCCGGGGCTTTCCGGCAAACTCCGGTTGTAGACGCAGGAAATGCTTGCGCAGGTTGGGGCGCCGTTGCGGCCAGGTTGGCCCGCTTGGGCCTGGTACGGATTCGGTCAGGAAAATATCCAGATTTCTGTCGGGCGCGGGTAGCGCTTCGCTTGCCCGGCCTGCAGGGTAATGGCGGCTGTCAAAAAGCGCGGGCCAAGTCGCCCAGATCGTTGATTGTGGTGCGGGTGCAAGCTGAAGCTTTCCATCGCCCGGCGCATATCCGAGTTGGCGGAAGTCCTCGGCAAAGATGTGCTCGAACAAAGCCCTTTCTTCCTTTGAAAAGGTAAGGGCTGTATTCGGCCGGGCATTGGCCCGCAAATGGGGCAGATCGCCTTTAAGGCCAAGCTTTGGCCTTAGCGCTTTGAAATCCTCGTCCAGTGTTTCGAACCGCAGGATCGTGTCAGCCTTGGCAAGGCAATTGAACGGATGCGTTTGCGGCAGCAGATGGTGTTTTAGCGCGGCGATGTGGTCCCTGACGGTCCGGTCAAAGGCGATGCTGTCATCCTGTAGGATATCAAGTGCCTGTGCGATGGTCAGATCGGGTAAAACAGGGTGTTGATAATGGTCATCAAACCCGGGATTGCCATACTTGAACATACGGATCGCCGAAAGAAAGCGACTTTCGGGATGGCGAATTGCGGCGATCCGGGGTGATGCTGGCCAGGTGTCGGGCACAAAGCCAAAGGCCCGGGGGGCTTTTCCCAAATCCCAAAAACTCCGCAACGAAGTAAATCCGGTCTTGGGGATATGGATCAAGACGGCGTCTGGTGATGTCGCAAGAATATTGGTCAAGGGCAGGTTCCGGGTCGCGGGCTGAGCCCAGACTATAAGCGGGTGCCGTCCGCCCCGCCAGCGTCGAGTTACGTGACGTAAATAGCGAAGTCCCGCCGACGCTTTCGCGTTGGGATTGCATTTCTGTGATTGAAGCCTAACCTCTGGCCCAGAGTTAACCATTTCCCGTGCGGCATCGTCCGTCAGTGCGGTCGTTTATAAAAGGGCGAAAACAAAATGGGAGGAACACATGAAAACCACAAATATACTGACTGCAACCGCCTTTACCCTGTCTCTGATCGGTGCGCCCTGGGCGATGGCTGCGGATGTGCCAGAGGGGGTGAAACTGGCAGAGAATCAGACCTTCACCTATCGAATCCTTGATGAGTTTCCGACGCTTGACCCGCAACTGGTCGAAGATGCGATCGGCGCAGATATAACCCGCGATCTGTTTGAGGGGCTGTTGAACCAGGACGCAGAGGGCAATCTGGTGCCCGGTGTGGCGACCGATTACACGGTGTCAGACGATAACAAAGTCTATACCTTCAACTTGCGCGAAGGTGTGAAATGGTCCAATGGCGACCCACTGACCGCTGGCGACTTTGTCTTTGCCTGGCGGCGTGCTGCTGATCCGGCCACTGCGTCAGAATACGCCTGGTTTATGGAACTGACGACCGTCAAGAACGCCAAGGAAATCATCGCCGGTGAAGTCCCGCCCGAAGAGCTGGGTATCCGTGCTATTGATGACCGTACGCTTGAGGTGACGCTGACTGAAAGCCTGCCCTATTTTCCGTCCATGACCACCAGCTTCACCTTGTTCCCGGCACCGCAAAAAGTGATCGAGGAACTGGGCGCGGATTGGACCGAGCCTGGCAACATGGTGTCAAACGGGGCTTATGTGCTGACCGAGCACGTGCCCAACGAATATTCTGTACGTGAACGTAATCCGATGTACTGGAACAATGACAAAACCGTCATTGAGAAGGTCACGGCCCTTGTGATCAATGACGAGGATGTTGCGTTGACACGCTATCTGGCCGGGGAGCTCGACTGGACAGATATTCCCGCTGGTCAATACCCAAGGCTGAAGAAGGAATACCCGGACGAGGCCACCTCGGTGCCGCGTCTCTGCAGTTATTATTATGTGTTCAACCTGTCTGACAGTGGCCCGGAAGCGTTCAAGGACGTCCGTGTGCGCAAAGCTCTCTCGTTGTCGATTGATCGTGACATTATCGTCGAAAACGTGCTGCAGGGCGGTCAATATCCGTCTTACAATTTTGCGCACCGCGCAACGGCCGGGTTTGAGATGCCGTTTATCGACTATGCTGAGATGTCGCAGGCGGATCGCGATGCCAAGGCCAAGGAACTGCTGACCGAGGCAGGCTATGGCAAGGATAATCCACTGAAATTCGACATGATCTACAACACATCTGAAGCGCACAAGGACGTTGCCACCGTCATGGTGCAGATGTGGAAACAGAAGCTGGGTGTCGAGGCGACGCTTGGTAACATGGAATGGAAGACCTTCCTTGATGTCCGAGGCAAGCAGGATTTCGAGATGGCGCGCGGTGCGTGGTGCGGCGACTATAACGAGGCATCTACCTTCCTCGATCTGCTGACCACAACATCCGGCTATAACGATGGCAAATACACCAATACCAAGGTCGATGACCTGATGTTGGAGGCCCGAACGCTGGCTGATCCAAGCGGGAATTACACTGCGGTAGAGAAAATATTGGCCGAAGATATGCCGGTCATCCCGATCTATCATTATACGACAACCTTCATGCTGAGTGCCGACATGAAGGGCTGGCCATATGAAAACGTCGAGCGGAACTGGTATTCGCGCGACTTCTACAGGGTCGCTGAGTAAATAGGGCAGGGGCGCCAAACCGGCGCCCCGCTACCCATGCTGGTATTTATCCTTAGGCGCCTGGCAGTCGCGATTCCGACGCTGCTGATCCTGGTGATTTTCTCCTTCGTGCTGATGTATTCGGCACCGGGAGGACCGTTTACCTCAGAGCGGCCATTGCCGCCTGCGGTCTTGGCAAATATCGAGGCCGCCTATGGCCTGGACAAACCCTACTACCAACAAGTGTTCGACTATGTCTGGAATGTCGTGGTGCATTTCGACTTTGGCCCGTCCTTCCGATATCGTGACCGGTCGGTAAATGATATTATCGCACAGGGCTTTCCGATCACGCTGACCTATGGTGGTCTGGCCTTTATTGTCGCGGTGGTCGTCGGCGTCAGCCTGGGCGTCGCAGCGGCGGTGCGGCACAATACGTGGCTGGACTATCTGGCCGTCGGCGTCTCTATCGGCGCGCAGGTCTTGCCGAATTTCGTCATGGCCCCGATCCTGGTTCTGATCTTTACGTATTGGCTGGGGCTGCTGCCCGGCGGCGGCTGGCAGGGTGGTCAGTGGCAATATATCATCATGCCGGTAATTGCGCTTTCGACCAGTTTCATGGCCTCCATCGCACGGATCACCCGGTCGTCAATGCTTGAAGTGCTGAACACCAACTTCATTCGCACGGCCCGCGCTAAAGGCCTGCCTGCGCAGCGGATCGTCTGGGGGCACGCGCTGAAACCAGCGATGCTGCCGGTGATCTCTTATCTGGGGCCTGCCTTTGTGGGAATGATAACCGGGTCGGTGGTCATTGACATATCTTTCTCTACCGGCGGAATGGGTCAGGATCTGGTGAATGGCGCGCTCAACCGCGACTATTCCACCATCATGGGGCTGACCATCCTGACCGGGGCGCTCACCATCTTTGTCAATCTGGCGGCGGATATCCTTTACGCCTGGATTGACCCGAAAATCCGGTACTGACATGACGCATATTCCCGGAACCGCTGCGGCGGAAAACCTCGCAGAGATGCAACTGGTCAAGGGCCGGTCGCTTTGGGCCGATGCGCGGTCGCGCTTTTTTCGCAACCGCGCGGCGGTTGCTGGCCTGATTGTGATCACGCTGGTGGTCTGCTTTGCCATATTCGGGCCGTTGATCGCGGTCTGGAACAACGAGGAAATCGACTGGGCCATCCTTGGCAAAGTGGCCGAGGAAGGCGCGCCATCGATTGAAAACGGACATTATTTCGGCGTCGACGAGGTTGGGCGTGATATGTTCGCCCGCACCATTCAGGGCACGCAGATTTCCTTGATGGTCGGTGTAATTGGCGCGCTGATCTCGGTTGGGCTCGGTACAGTCTATGGTGCTGTTGCCGGCTATATCGGTGGCCGCGTCGACAACATAATGATGCGGCTGGTCGATATTCTGATGTCGATCCCTTATATGTTCGTGCTGATCATCCTGATGGTGATCTTTGGCCGCTCCATCAGTTTGCTTTTTATCGGTATCGGCCTGATTTCTTGGCTGGACATGAGCCGAATTGTGCGTGGTCAGACGCTGTCCATCAAAAACATGGAGTATGTAGAGGCCGCCCATGCCATCGGGGTCGGACCACTGACCATCATACGCCGCCACATTTTGCCTAACATCCTTGGCGTGATCATTGTTTACACCACCCTGTTGGTACCGCTGATGATCCTGACCGAGAGCTTCATTTCCTTTCTCGGACTTGGTGTTCAGGAACCCAACACGAGCTGGGGTGCCTTGATCAAGGAAGGCGCGGACACCATGCAATATGGCACGCTGTGGCAACTGGCCTTCCCGTTGTTTTTCTTCGTCATCTCGATCTTCAGCCTGTACTTCATCGGCGATGGATTGCGCGACGCACTGGACCCAAAGGATCGCTGATGCTGGACGTTTCCAATCTTTCGGTACGCTTTGACACACCCGATGGCGATGTCCGTGCTGTGACCGACCTGAGCTTTTCGATGCAAAAAGGTGAGACGCTGGCGATTGTCGGTGAGAGCGGCTCGGGCAAGTCGCAAACGGCCTTTGCCATTCTTGGCCTTCTGGAGCGCAACGGACATGCCAGCGGTTCGGTAAAATTCGACGGTCAGGAAATCCTGAATGCGCCGATAGGTCAGCTCAACGATATCCGTGCGCGGCGCATTGCGATGATCTTTCAGGACCCGATGACCTCGCTTAACCCCTATATCCGGGTTTCCAAGCAGATGACCGAGGTGCTGGTGCTGCATCATGGGAAGTCCAAGGCTGATGCCCGCAAAGAGGCGTTGCATATGCTCGATGCCGTTCGCATCCCCGATGCTGCGCGGCGGATCGACAACTATCCGCACGAGTTTTCGGGCGGCATGCGCCAGCGGATCATGATCGCCATGGCGCTGATGTGTGGACCTGAGTTGTTGATCGCGGACGAGCCGACAACAGCGCTGGACGTGACTGTGCAGGCGCAAATCATGGTGCTGTTGTCGGATATTCAGCGGGATTTCGGCATGGGTATCATCCTGATCACCCATGATCTGGGTATCGTCGCCGGATCCTGCGCGCGCACGTTGGTGCTGTATGGCGGCCGGGTGATGGAGGAGGGGCCGACGGATCAGCTATTCAAGGCACCCAAGCACCCTTACACAACCGGTCTGCTGCAGGCGGTGCCGCGCTTTGACAGGGATGACGATACCCTGTTGACCATTCCTGGCGATCCGCCGGATATGTCCAACCCGCCGCCGGGCTGTCCATTTGCGCCGCGGTGCCCGTTGACGGTTGACCACTGCCAGACCATGCCACCCCTGACACAGGATGGCGGACGCCGCCATGCCTGCCACCAGACCGAAATGGTGATCGCATGACCAAGCCTTTGCTATCCGTCCGCGACCTGTCCGTCCAATTCCCGATCCGCCGACGCGGCGCGTTGCCCTGGACCCCGCCGCTGGTTCTGCGGGCTGTCAACGAGGTCAGCTTTGATCTGGTCGAAGGTGAAACGCTGGGCGTTGTCGGTGAAAGCGGTTCGGGCAAATCGACCCTTGCACGCGCCATCATTGGGATGCTCAGCACAGCCTCTGGCACGATCAGTTGGCTGGGCAAGGATTTGACCGGTCTGGCCCGCGCCCGCAATCAGGCGCACCGGTCCGAGGTGCAGATGGTGTTTCAGGACCCGCTGGCAGCACTGAACCCGCGCATGACGGTCGGCGAAATTATCGCCGAACCGCTCCGCACCCATGAACCCGGTCTCAGCAAGGCCGAACGTCAGAAGCGCGTGGCCGAAATGATGTCACGCGTCGGCCTTCTGCCGAATTTGCGCAACCGGTATCCGCACGAGTTCTCTGGCGGGCAGTGTCAGCGCATCGGGATCGCCCGCGCCCTGATCCTGAAACCAAAGCTGGTGATCTGTGATGAGCCGGTCTCGGCCCTGGATGTGTCGGTTCAGGCGCAGGTGATCAATCTGCTGCGCGATCTGCAGAAGGATATGGGATTGTCGCTGATCTTCATTGCCCATGATCTTAGCGTGGTGCGCCATATCTCGACCCGCATATTGGTGATGTATCTGGGCACGGTAATGGAGGTTGCCCCGTCCAAGACCCTGACCGACACACCCCGGCATCCTTACACGCAGGCACTGATCGCCTCGGTCCCGATCCCGGACCCTGAACTTGAGCGAGCCAAACCGCGCCAGATTGTCGAGGGCGATATCCCATCGCCGCTGAACCCGCCATCGGGTTGCGTCTTCCGAACCCGATGTCCAAAGGCACAGCCAGTTTGCGCTGAGGATAAACCGATCATGGCCGAAGCGGCCGCAGACCATATGGTGGCTTGTCCTTTTCACGATTGAGCAGGGTTGGGCGGGCGTGCCAAACGGGCTAGTTCTATGCCCATCCCATAGGAGGTCCCGCCCATGTCAGAAATGACACTCGCCCAGCACAAGGCGCAGGAACACAAAATCAGCACGGTTCAGGAGTTCCTGAAGCAGATCGTCTATGGCGGCAATGACGGGATCGTCACCACATTTGCCATCGTTGCCGGGTTCGCCGGGGCGGGGGCTGAAGGCGCGGCCCAGATCGGTGGCATCGCGGTGCTGCTGTTTGGTCTGGCCAATCTGTTTGCCGACGCCACGGCCATGGGGTTGGGGGAGTTCCTGTCGGCGCGCTCGGAACAGGATGTCTACCGCACCACACGCGAAAAGGAATTGCACGAAATCCGCACAAACCCCGAGATGGAGCGGGCAGAGATGCTGGAGATTCTGGGCGAGCGCGGCGTCAGCGATGCGGATGCGCATGCGCTGACGGATGTGCTTGAGCACAATCCTGAGTTCATGGCCGATTTTATGATGCAATACGAGATCGGTATGCCCGACCCCACCGGCGACAGCCCGGTAATGAACGGGCTGGCCACCTTTATCGCGTTTGTCCTGTTTGGGTCCGTGCCGCTGATCCCCTATTTCTTGCTGGAGCCGACCCAAATAACCTTTTGGCTTTCTTTCGCCTCAACCTTTGCAGCATTGGTTTCCCTTGGCCTGATCCGCTGGAAGGTGACCAGTGAGACCTTGTATCGCTGTGTCGCGAAACAGTGCTTGTCGGTGGCACCTGCGCGCTGGTGGCATTCATAGTCGGGGCGCTAGAGCACCGTCCATTTAATCTGCAACATACCCGGCAGCCTTGAAGAGATTTCGGCACTCGTCTGGTGGGAAGAGGTCGCATGTTTGTGCAACGGATTTGAAAAGCGCTTCGAAGGT